>CAZMGW010000004.1:11244-55281 GCA_964565935.1 uncultured Coxiellaceae bacterium | reverse complement strand
ACCCTAAAATTAACGCGACACCGCCAGCGCCTTAATTTGCTGAAGTTTTTTGCATATGTCCTGGCGTCATTGTGCTGGACATTGGCTCTTGTTGCTGCATCTGCCCGTTCATCATAGGCATCTTTTGGTGTTGCATACCATCACCCTGCATCATTGGCTTTGGCGCTTGCCCATCTTGATTCTGCATCATCTGGGGTTGCATCTGCCCTGCCTGGTTCTGCGTCATCATTTCCTGATTTTGCGTAACTGGCGCCTGCTCCCTCATCATAGCTGCCCGAGCTTGCATCTCTTTATTTTTCATCATCATCATTAACATCTTATTATGATCCATTTTTTTGGATTGCATCATCATGGGATACGGCTTATCAAAGTGACCGCCAAGCTTATAATGCGCCGCGTAATAACCCGTACATAACAAGTTTGGCACTGAAATAATTATAACCAAATAGCCGATAATTTTTGGCAGACGCATATCCATATTTTCATACGATTTAGACCAAATTAATATTGCCGCTCCCAAAGACAAAGCGATCAACCCAAGAGAAAAAGCCGTGTGGAAATTAAACATTAGCATGATAAGTCTCCTTTTTTAATTAATAAAAAATTTCAAACAGTGAAAACCTGCTTTTTTAACAATTGAGCGTTAAATGCTACGATTACAGTACTTAAGCTCATCAAAACCGCGCCTACAGCCGGACTCAAAATGATTCCATAATGATATAAAATACCCGCAGCCAATGGCACAGAAATTACGTTATACCCAGTAGCCCAAATGAGGTTTTGAATCATTTTACGATATGTTGCTTTGCCAAATAAAATTAAAGCCGCTATATCTTTTGGATTGCTATTAACCAAAATAATATCTGCCGTTTCAGCCGCAACATCAGTTCCAGACCCAATTGCTATACCAATATCTGCTTGAGCTAAAGCAGGAGCATCATTTACCCCATCCCCTGTCATCGCCACAAACTCCCCATGACTTTGTAGCTCTTTAATAATATCTAATTTTTGATGTGGTAACACCCCAGCATAAAAAGAATCTATTCCCAGTTCATCACTAACGGCTTGAGCAACTTCTTTATTATCTCCAGTAAGCATAATAGTTTTTATATTATTCTTTTTGAAAATCTTAATCGCCGCAAAACTCTCCTCACGAATTTCGTCAGCCAAAGAGATAAAACCAATAACTTCTTCGTTAAGCAGAACAACCACAACAGTTTCTGCTGTATTATTTATACCAGAAAGATTAATGTTATTTGCAGCTAAATATTTAGGACTAACGACCTTAGCGTTTTTCCCATCAATCTGCGCCGTAATCCCTTGACCCGTAATTGCCTGAAAATTATCTATTGCGGCAAAGGTAAGATTTTTTTCCACAGCTACACGAACTATTGCGGCAGCTACTGGATGCTCTGAGTATTGTTCTAAACTAGCTGCTATTTTCAGCACTTCCTCTTTGGAATAATTTTTATTTAAAGATTCATATTTGACCACATTAAAGCTACCTTTGGTAAGAGTTCCAGTCTTATCAAAAACCAAAGCAGTAATCTTTCTTGAATTTTCAAATGCAGTACGATTACGGATTAGCAGCCCGTGCTGAGCAGCCAAGGTTGTAGAAATAGCTACCACCAGCGGTACGGCCAAACCTAAAGCATGCGGACAACAGATTACCATAACAGTAACCATGCGCTCCAAAGCAAATGCAACTTCTTTTCCCAAACCAAACCAGACTATAAAAGTTATTAATCCAGCACCGATAGCAATAAAGGTAAGCCATCTCGCCGCTTGATTAGCCAAGTTTTGAGTTTTAGATTTTGTTTCTTGTGCATCCCGTACCAGTTTTATAACTTTGGCAAGATACGAATCTTTGCCTGTGTGCTGCACTTGAATTTTTAAAGAACCGTTACCGTTAATTGAACCCCCAATAACCACTTCACCAACCAATTTTTTTACTGGCTTCGACTCGCCAGTTAACATTGATTCATTTAAGTAGCTTGAGCCCTCAATAATTTTACCATCAGCCGGGATATTTTCTCCGGGTTTTACTAACACAAAGTCATCAGCTTTTATCGCGCCTAATTCGACATCTATTATTTCACTACCTTTAATCAGATGAGCCACTTGTGGCAACATTTCCACCAAAAGCTCTAGGGATCTTGAAGCACCCAACACTGACTTCATCTCAATCCAGTGACCCAAAAGCATAATATCGATCAGAGTTACCAACTCCCAAAAAAATTCTCCTCCAGCAAGACCAAAAACAACAGCAACGCTATAAAAATAGGCAACAGAAATAGCAAGACCTATCAAGGTCATCATGCCTGGGTTTTTATCTTTGCATTCTTCGTACAAACCTTTAATGAATGGCCAGCCGCCGTAAAGATAAACAACTGTAGATAGCAAAAATAATATATAGGCATTACCCGGAAGCACTAAAGGAAAATGGAAAAAATCTTGAATCATCGGGGATAGAATAAGGATGGGTAGAGTGACTACAAGTGACACCCAGAACCTTTTTTTAAAGTCCTGAATCATCATGGCATGATGCTCGCCATGCATTCCACCTATACTGCTGCAATGACCTTGATGCTCACTGTTTTTAGCTGTATCTACATGACATTCATGCTCCATATGATGCATAGCATGATGTTCACGCTTTGGCTTTTCTTCACAATGGTGGCAATGGTGTTCATCAGTATTAATTTTTGACATACATCCTCCTGATAAAAACATACATAAACTAAACTTTACAAAACAACCATCTTACTGCTTGGTCACCACCGGATTGTCCCATGAACCAGTCACATGATAGGTATAAGTTGTAATTTTTTTCAGCATCGGATCAACTATTATGTCAGTGACAAACCAGCTCAATACTCCTATCACCGGTCCACCAATAACAGTAGCAGCCGCTGGAATACTTGAAGTAATATGCGGTGTGACACGGAGGATCAGATCATAGCTTTGCGCAGCCAAACCAATCTTGCCTTGAGCGAAAATCTTAGCCGAGGGGCCATTAAACATAATGTTATTTACTAAAGCATTGCCACCAGTTAGCACGATATCTCCCGTCATCTTGTCAAATCCAAATCCTTTTTTGGTCAGATCCCCAAAATCTAGGGTCAGGTGTCGCAAACTAAACATATTTAAAATCTTACTCAAACCAAGCTTCGCCTCGGTCTTACCGCTAAGATTTATAATCTGTCCACTTTTCGCATTCATTACAAAAGAGCCCCTCACCTTCTGCAAGGAGGGACTATAAGGCGCATCTGACCATTTTAAAGAAAAATTCGCCTCACCTTTTCCTCCAATCAAATCATTAGTTAGCTCTAATTGTTTCAACAACTCACCGATATTGGAACTACTCATCCACCCTCGTAAAAAACTTTGCTGAGCATCACCAACCATTAACCAATCACCGCTTGCGTTTAAATTAAAATTTGGATCATCAATAGCAAATTTATCAATCTTAAGCCCTGTCGGTAGATGTTGCGTACTAAACTCTACCCGGCTCAGCTTTTTATTGCCATATCGAAAATCATTAATAATAAAATGCATCGGCAATAGCTCCTGTGGCTTCACTGTTGCCAAACTCTGCTGTTCCTTGCTGAAATTATAATAGAACTTCTGAAAATTTCCTTGAATCTGTTCCCCAACCCCGCCCGGAAAAAATATCCTTCCTTGGATGGCAGGCATTGACAGCGCAACATCCCAACCATTGCCTTTCGGTCTAGCTTGTAATGCCAAATCTGTTAGGGTCTGACCTAAAGCACGTAATTCACCAATGTTAAGACTAACCAACTGAATTGTAGCACCGCCCTTGGGAAAATTTTGTTCGACTTTAGAGAAGTAATTACGCCACACCGACCAATCTAGCTGTTTTATTTTACCTGAAATAGCCATTCCAGGAGCCGTCGGTACTCTAGCTGGCGCCCCCCCAACTTTTATTTCACCAAACAGCACGCCCGACGACTGTGCACTGCTTTTTTTAATCGCCAGTGCCGCATTGATCTGATCGTTATAATTAACCATTAGCCGAGGAAACTCATTATCAAAGTAATACGTTGCATCAAATTTACTGGCACTAGCAGCAGCTTTAGCAAATGGCTCTGGTAAATCGATGGCTATCCCCTGAAGATTCGAATGTAAATTAAAAGTATTTTCCTCAGCCAAGCCATGTAATTTTAGTAAGCCTTTGTATTGAAAATTACCAAGCACATAAGGTTCAAGTCTAACAGCAAATGCTTTTTCTATATCCTTGATGGTAGCGCTTCCAACCATGCTAACCTGGGTAATCGCATCACCTTTATTAGCTTTCAATGTATTAATTTTAATATGGACTGGCTTACCAAATAGATCCCCACTAATCTTATCTGCCGTAAAATCATTTTCAGTGAACCGTAGCTCTCCATTAACATTGCTAATACCAAAATTTAGCTTATAAGGCCGCAAATAATTGTTATGCAAAACAATATTGCCATCCACCTCAGTCTCCTTTTGCTTTGCAAGCGGGCTTAAAGGAATAGACATCTGTAAGAGCAACTGCATCGGCCCCATTAAATTGATGGCGTGTAACTTCTTGGCGAGAGTTTGCTTCAGCGGGCTCAAATCCACAAACTTTAAACCAATGCTGGCATCGGTATTTATCTTACTATCAATACTTAAAATTGGCACATCAAGATCAGGAATTACTGCTTTAACAAACTCTACTGGCGCCTGGGTGATTTTGGCATTTCGCGCCTCAATCGTCATTGATCTATTTGCAAAAATCATCTTACCAGTAATATTTACCAACGACGGCCAATCATTATTGTAATTTAAATGCACATCTCGGATATCAACCTTGGCTATAAAACGTCCCTCGTTGTTATCGAATGGAAACTTAGCAACTGGCCCTTGCATTACCACAGTTCCCGTCATTGGCTTACTACTAACGAAAGCCTGATCTAACCAAGCTACCCCATCTGGCGGCATTAGGGGCGCGGGGTAATATAGTTTTGCTCGGGCAAGATTGGTAAGCTTGAATTCAGTTTGTATATCGACTACTGGTCCCGCTTGATCAGTTGGAAATAAAAGCTTTAAATCCCCATGTAGAGCCAACCAATTATCTCGGTATTTAAGCTTACTGATGCGCACATCTAAAGCACCTTTACTATCCTGCCACACAATCTTGCTTTTGAGTTTATCAAACGATAGTGGCTGTCGAAACAAACTCGATACAACTTGAGAATACCTGAGGGTTAGATTGATATCACCTGATTTTGGAATAACAGCAAAAGAAAAACCTTTGCCAGATGATTGCGGCAACTTAACAGTCCAGTCTTCAACTATCACATCCCCGGTTAGAGAATCAAGATCTTGCCGCAAAATGTCACCGCGCAACTTTAAATCGAGATTGAACTTAGCCGGTAATTTTTTTTGAACCAATCTACCATTAATTTTTAAATCACGACGCAAAATGCCGTTGTATAGCTGCAAATCTAAATTAGTAAATTTTAGAACTTCACCGTCTGCTAAATTCCATATTAACGCCACATCGGTTAGCTCAATCTTACTTTGGTCAAACAACCATCCCAATATTTCATCAAACTCAAAATTAGCAGCTGTAACAGAACTGTCCAGTGTTGCTTTGATACCAGAAATACTAATTTTTCCACTTTTATCTTGATTAATCGAAAGACTAAAACCACGCGCTACTAATAATCCTGGCTTGATACTCCATTTAATTAAACTACCAATCAAATCTATACCTATTTGCAGCTCACTTGCCCGCAACAATATTTTGGTTTTTGCATTGTTAAAAATGGTAACGTCATGAAGTTTTAGCACCGGCTCTAAACCGCTATTACCTGCCGTAACCGAGCTAATACTAACTGGATGCTGCATTAGATCACTAGCAAATTTTTCAAGATCGTGCTGATGTGTTTTAAGATATGGATTGGCAAAGTGAAGTGAGGTTAGCAATACTACTAATACCAGCATTAAACTGATTATACTTATGCTTAGCCAATGAAGAATTTTGTTAATAATAACTTTCAAAATATAGCCTTCGCTTATAATCAAATAACAACACTATAATTAACCATATTAGCGTGCTTGCAATAGCCCGGCTTAAGATAGACCAAAAACAAAACCGCCCTCCCAAATAAACTTGCATCAATGCTGGCAATAACTGGCACGATATTATTAAACTAAAAACCACCACTGCTTTTTTCCAAAAGCACAACAATCGAATTTTTTCCCCAAACTTTATTACAAAATAAATCACCAAGACTAATGCCAAAGCATGCTCACCAATGGGAGCATTGTACAACATATCAAGAAAAACTCCGACTAACCAAGCTATACCCACATTCACACGCTGCGGCATCACAAATGCCCAATATAACACCGTTATTACTAACCATTCTGGATACACCCATTCGATCCAGCTTGGTAAATGTAAAACAGTAAATATCAGAGCCACCAAAAAGCTCACGAAAATAACCGACCAACTGCTTGTTTTTGTTAAAAAAATACTCATCTTATAAATTTCTTGTTTTTATTAGTAGACCAACAAATTGCACATTCATATATCAAACAGTCTATTTTTTATTGTTTGCTAGTTTAGCAACAGGATTTACCTCAATCAAAAGCACATTTTTACTGCTATTGATATGAGCACTTGGCGT
This sequence comes from uncultured Coxiellaceae bacterium, assembly GCA_964565935.1. GTDB lineage: Bacteria > Pseudomonadota > Gammaproteobacteria > UBA9339 > UBA9339 > JBAXAM01. Next base: position 48,610 of record CAZMGW010000004.1, on the reverse strand, counting down.
AACCGATACCCTCATAAAACGCGCGCCTAAAACATGTTTAATTTCCCGTACAACACCAACCACATACCCTGCCGGGAAACGCTGCCCTATTCCTGATGTAACCAAAGAATCCCCTACCCTTACATCCATTGTTTCCGGAGCATTAACCAACTCTATACCATTATCATGCCCCGCACCAACTGCAATAGCTTGTATCCCATTTCTAATGATTGTTACGGGTATGGCACTTTTCTTATATGTCACAGGAAGGACTTTGCTAGTTTTTGGCTTAACTAAAATCACATGTCCAAACAACCCATAAGCATCTATTACAGCTTGCCCAACATACACACTGTCTGCTTCACCTTTATCAATAGTTACCGGCTGATTAAAAGTATCGGGAGGCAATGTTAGTAATTGTGCAGCTAAAAATTTAGTTTTGAGTTGTTTGGCTGTATTTAGCAAAACGTGTAACTGAGAATTTTCTTGCTCCAAAAAACCCAAGCGTTGTAATTGAGCATTGGCTAATAATAATTCCGAATGTAACCGAGAGTTTTCCTCAAGCAAAATTCGTTTACTAGTAAGGCTATTGGAAAGTATTTGAGCTAAATCTGCCGGCCAATTAATAACTCGTTGGACCGAAACAATAACAGATAATACAGGGGTACGTAACTTGGTAAAACAAGTTAAATTACGATCACAAAAAAATAAAACCAAAGACAAAACCACCAGAACAAAAACCTGAACCCCCTGGAAAGGCTTTTTTGTAAAAATTTTTCTGATAAAAACCTCTACATTAATTAATTCAGCTCTAACACTAAGTTAAATTTAAAACGAGTTTTAATCTGGTCCTAAGAAATCTATACCTCTACCAGCATCTAGCATTTCAAGCGCTTTACCGCCACCACGCGCCACACAAGTCAATGGATCATCGGCAACAATCACTGGCAATCCGGTTTCCTCCATTAACAAGCGATCTAGATCAGTAAGCAACGCTCCCCCGCCAGTTAACACAACCCCGCGTTCAGCGATATCCGAAGCCAGTTCCGGTGGAGCCTGTTCTAATGCTGCACGCACAGCACCAACAACACCTGCTAGCGGTTCTTGGAGTGCTTCTAAAATTTCGTTGCTGTTTAAAGTGAAACTACGCGGAATTCCTTCGGCAATATTACGGCCACGGACTTCCATTTCGCGTACCACATTTCCAGGGAAAGCAGTACCAATTTCCTGTTTAATACGCTCAGCTGTACTCTCACCAATCAAACTTCCATAATTGCGTCGTACATAACTGATAATCGCCTCATCAAAACGATCACCGCCAATTCGCACTGATTCTGAATACACAATTCCACTCAAAGAAATAATTGCCACTTCTGAAGTTCCACCACCAATATCAACCACCATACAACCATTAGCTTTATCAACTGGCAATCCTGCTCCAATAGCAGCTGCCATGGGCTCTTCGATCAAGTAAACACTACGCGCACCAGCACCCAAAGCTGATTCTTTAATTGCACGCCGCTCTACCTGGGTAGACCCACATGGAACTCCAACTAAAACTCGCGGACTAGGACGTAAAAAATATTTTGATTCGTGAACTCTGTGAATAAAACATTGCAACATTTTTTCAGTCACATAGAAATCGGCAATCACACCATCTTTTAATGGCCGAATTGCTGAAATATTTCCTGGGGTGCGACCAAGCATTCTCTTTGCTTCCAAACCAACAGCCACTACCACACTTTGGCCACCACCTTCATGGCGCACGGCCACAACCGAAGGCTCATTTAATACAATTCCTTTGTCACGCATATACACAAGAGTGTTTGCCGTACCCAAATCAATTGACATGTCTGTTGAAAACAGACCGCGAAATTTTTTGAACATAGTTTTTCCGTTGTTTTTCTAATTAAAATAATTGTCCCAATGTAGCTGAAATTCCCCAAACTTTAAATAGTTATTTGCATAAAATAACAACCACATAATATATACATAAAATTTGATTTTAAATCAAACAAATAGCACGGATAAGAGGCTAGCTGGCATAATAGATTAAAGCATTGCTTACTTTATCATTTGGACTTATTATTTGTAGTCCTTAAAATGAGGATGTCATTATAAAACACTAAGGATTTCGAAACAAAACATTTACCGTCAAATTAACCCAAAAAACTAAAGAGGAAATATGCCAAAACAAGCAAAACCTGATGAAATTCAATATCATATTGGTTTATCAAAGAACATGATTGAAAACGCAGAATATGTATTACTGCCTGGAGACCCTCATCGCTCCGAATTAATCGCTAAAGCCTTTGATCCTAATGCAAAATTTCTGGCTGATTCACGCGAACATGTGTCGTATTTGGCCAACTTCCATGGGCAAAAAATTCTAGTTTGCTCAACTGGCTTGGGCGCTCCTAACGTCGGTATAACCATAGAAGAGCTAGCTGTAATAGGTTTAAAATACTATTTGCGCGTTGGAACTTGTGGCGCGATCCAACCATTTATCAATTTGGGAGACGTAGTGATTAGTACTGCGGCTGTCAGGCTTGAAGGGGCCTCGAAAGACTATGCTCCAATAGAATATCCGGCAGTATCATCTTTTGAATTTACTCACGATATGGTTGAGGGCGCAAAAGAAACCAAAGCTCCATTTCATGTTGGTATTACCGCCTCAACTGATACCTTCTGGCAAGGCCAAGAACGTTATGACAACTACACCGGTTACTTGCTCCGCAGCAAACGTGGCGCAATGGACGAATGGCGCGCACTTAATGTGATGAACTTTGAAATGGAAGCCTCAGCACTATTTGTCATGGCAAGCACCATGGGCTTACATGCCGCTTGCATCTGCGGAGTTGTTGCCGTACGTGTTGAATCTGAAAAAGTATCGGTTGATACCAAACAAGGAGCAGCAAAATCTAATTGGGAAAAAATCGCAATCGAAGGCATCTATCAAAGCTTAAAACGCAGGGGATTGATCAAATAATCCATCCATATTTACCCATACCACAATCACCCAGCCCCGCACCTCGCTTCGCGAGATTTAGGCTGGGCTGGTAAGGCCTTTAGCCCCTTTTGAGGCAGAATTTTTATTTTATTTTTAATATGTACTAAAACCTAGCTAATAATCTAATATTCCCATGCAAAAAAAATTACTAATAAAATCATACGGCTGCCAAATGAATGAGTATGATTCAGCTAAAATATCTGATATTTTAGCCGCTTCTCATGACTTCACTACAACCGATAATTTAAACAAAGCGGACTTCATTGTTTTAAATACCTGCTCTATCCGCGCCAAAGCCGAAGAAAAAATATTTTCTGAATTAGGACGTCTAAGACCACTAAAAAAGAAAAATCCCAACCTTATTTTGGCGGTTGGTGGTTGTGTAGCGGTACAAGAGCAAAAAAACATTTTTCGCCGTGCGCCATGTGTTGATATTGTTTTTGGCCCACAAACATTGCATCGCTTGCCAGAAATGTATGAAAAAACGCTGCGCAAGGAAAAGCGTGTAATTGACACAACCCCCGCCCCAATCGAAAAATTTGATTATTTTCCAACACCACGGATAACAGGACCCGCTGCCTATGTATCGATAATGGAAGGCTGCAATAAATTTTGCAGTTATTGTATTGTCCCATTTACACGTGGCCGCGAAATCAGTCGTCCAATTCAAGATATTCTCACCGAAATTAAAAACTTGACCGATAAAGGCGCAAAAGAAATTCATCTCCTTGGCCAAAACGTTAATGCTTACTGCGATCCAAACAAACAAGGATCTTTTGCCGATTTGATTTATGCAACTGCAAAAAATGACACCGTAAAACGGATCCGTTTTACCACCTCACATCCAGCAGAGTTTGGTGATGATTTGGTTACCATGTTCGCGATCGAACCAAAACTAGTAAATCACTTACATCTACCAATTCAAAGTGGATCTAATCGTATCTTAAAATTAATGCGGCGCGGTTATACTCAAGAAGAATATCGAGAAATAATCGCGAAAATACGTAAAGTACGACCCGACATAGGCATATCAACCGATTTTATAGTAGGCTTCCCTGGTGAAACTGAAGAGGATTTTACTTTAACGATGGAAATAGTCCGCAACTTAAACTTCGATGCTTCATTTAGTTTTATTTACAGCCCACGACCAAATACAACCGCAGCCAAACTAGAGGATACTGTGTCGCTAGATGAAAAAAAACGACGTTTAGCGGTTTTACAAAATCAATTAGCGACTCAGACGCGTCAGTACAATAAAGCCATGATTGGAACCGTTCAAAAAATACTAGCCTGTGGCCGCTCTAAAAAAGATCCCACCCATTTTACCGGCCGAACCGAAAATAACCGCATCGTGAATTTCACTGCCCCAAGAGACATCTTAGGAGAAATTGTTGGTGTTAAAATTACCGAGGCACTAACCAACTCATTACGAGGAGCTGTCGTATAAATTATATATACACAAAGCAGTTTTTCCAGCCTTATAATCGTTTGGTTGTTTTATTGCAAAATTAATATAGATTCTTAAGCAAATTTTCAATAGAATACGTGGCAATCAAAAAGCTGACGTAGCTTAGTTGGCAGAGCAGCTGATTTGTAATCAGCAAGTCACGGGTTCGAATCCCATCGCCAGCTCCAATATAATCAATATGTTACATAATTTCACTTAGTGTTAATTCAGCTCGGGGTAACAATCGGGGTAGCAGAATTAAAGGTTTTGATGTTTTGCTAAAGCTGTTCCCAAAAAGGGAAAAACAAAAAGCGTACTTATGGCATCGAGAAAAAAGACGTCCCTGAAAAGCAGTGAAACAAATTGAACAAAACCATTACTGGTATTAAAATAATTCATAAGGAACAAATATAGCAGCGGTAACCAAGTGAGAAAAATTGATCTTGTTATATACAAAATGCTAATTGAAGCAAGCTGTTTTACGAGCCCAGATAATAAAACATGGCTCAGCAGAAGCTATTGGCATCCACTTGATGCTGCGTGTTTGTTTAATGGAGTTAATCCTAATTCTTTTGGTCAAATAGAATTTCAATATGATCGCTTAAACACAAAAGTAATTGCGCGATATATACAATTTCTTAATTTTGAGGAAGATAAATATTACGGTATTAAAGAAGGCGGTATATGCAGAGCTAATTTGTTTTTTACGCATATACAAGAAGAAGCAGACGCAATTGAAACATGGAAAGTGCCTCCGCACCCGCTTATTTTAGTAAACAAGTATATACAAACAATAGTAGCTGCTCCAAAAATAGTTGTTCCAAAAATGATGTTAAGATTTGCAAAGGAAAATTTTTTATATCTGTATCAAAGAAGAAACGACACTGAGGAGAGAAAAAAATATTGGAATGACTACTGGTATAACAATGTTGCCGATCCATTTTTGCAAGTAATAGCCGAAAAAGAAAGTACCTTGCTAAAAAAAGATGAATTGGCGCTTCCTGAAACAGACAAAACTCTTAACAAAGAGTGCGCCGCGAAACAAGATAACAAAGAAGATAAAGAAAAAAATGAAAAGGTAAAAATAATATTAGAAGAGTCGGCAAGAGCACGTGAAAAAAGAATACGTAATCGTGGACACGAAATTTATAAAGACGGCGAAGAAAAATACCCTCATAAAAAAATCACCAAAGAAGATGTCGCCCGGCAAATCATGCAAGAAGAAGCTGCATTGTATGAGTTAATATCCAAAGAGCAGCCACTTAAGAAACAACCGGTTCTTGGTACATATCTCAAGGAACTCAGAAAAACAGCATACTGAAAACATACTGATTTTATACCGGTATATTTTTGGTATGTTTTTAGTATGCTTTTAACCCAATGATTTATCTAATTTTTTCTGTAAAAATATACCGCTTCTAAGATTGCCCCTGTTTTTCCCCTGCCACACAATTACCTCCGAAAGTTTGCTTCAATCACCGTCATATAATTGGAGGATTTATTATGCAACATCAAAACGATCTTAAGTTTCTTCGTGAACCACAGGTATCCGCATTAACGGGACTATCGAAAAGTACTAGATGGCGTCTCGAGAAAGAAGGCCGTTTTCCTAAGAAACGACAATTATCAGCAAAGTCTGTTGGTTGGTTAGCACCAGAAATTGAAGAGTGGATACAAACAAGAGCTATTGTAAAAACTGGGGTCATTAATAATGATGTCAGATAAAACAAATGCCAAAGAAGTTGAAGAAGTTGGTACACGGTTTAATGGTTCCAGCGTTGATGAATCATCAGAAGAAGCTGTTGCGCGACTTGCAAAATTGGCGCTAATAGAATATGCGCAAGTTCGAAAGCAGGAAGCCGAGAAATTAAATATACCCGTTGGATTTTTAGATGCTGCGATTAAAAACTATCAGCAGCTAGCCTTGGTGGATTTAGATAAAAAAAGCGAGCTGGAGACTGGGGTTGACCCTTGGGAATATGAAGTTAATGGAAATATAATTGCAGATGAAATCAGAGACCTTGTTGAAAAGCATGTAATATTATCCAAGCATCAAATTACTGTTTTGGTTTTGTGGGTGTTTGGCACATATTGCATTGATGCGTTCGGTATCTTTCCAAAACTGCTTATCACCTCACCAGACAAACGCTGTGGAAAAACCACGGCTTTAAGCGTCTTGAACAGCGTTGCAAACAGAGCATTAGCGACCTCAAATGCAACACCATCTGCAATATTTAGATCGATAGAATTATGGAAACCAACACTTCTTATTGATGAGGGCGATACATTCATCAATAACGACGATGGGAATTTAAAGGGTGTTATAAATTCCGGGCATACCAAAGATACGGCATACGTATTACGGGTTGAAGGAGATAATAACAATAGACATCCCAAACAATTTAGTACCTGGACCCCGATGGTTATAGCGATGATAAAAAACCCGCCTGATACTATTATTGATCGTTCTGTGGTTATAAAACTAAGGCGCAAACTAACATCAGAACGCACGGCCAAATGGCCCTTTGATAATTTTTCTAAATTAGAGTCTTTAAGGCGGCAATTGAAGAGATGGTCTGATGATAGTTTTGAAACTTTAAAAAACCATGCGCCTAATATGCCTATAATAGACAACGATAGGACCGCAGATAACTGGGTGCCACTATTTGCCATAGCTTCATTGCTTGGCGCCGCATGGCTTGCAAATGTCGAGGAGGCATTTAGAGACTTAAATGGAAGCCATGAAAAAAGTGATGAAAATATTAATACGTTACTTTTGATGGATATCAAAGAGATTTTTATAGAAACCAATTTTGATAAAATCCACTCAAGCGATTTAGTAATAAGGTTGGTTGAATTAGAGGATCATCCTTGGAGTGAGTATAGGCACGGTAAACCGATTACCTGTAATACCCTGGCAAAATTGTTAAGCTCATTTGGAATCAAGCCAAGGCAAATTCGTATTGGACAAAATAAGCAGGGATATTATCTTTCAGATTTTGAAGATACCTTCTCTCGCTATATACCCTCTATTCAAAACCCTACAACCCTACATTCAGCATCTGGCTTGGTTTTCAACGATTTTGTTAACCCTACAGATAATATGAGTGTAGGGTTTTAAAATCTATCTTAAGCCACGCCAGTAAAGAATTGTAGGGTTGTAGGGGTTTAAAACGGTGGGTACATGATGGGAATGTAGTTTGAACGGTGAAAATAAAAATTTGTATATGACAATTATGTCGCAGTAAAAAATAAAACTATTGGAGGAAATAATATGCAAAAAGTATCAGCTTCTTTAAGTACGAGCATGGTGGTTAATTTAAAAGAACTATCTAAAAGTTCCGGTAAATCGTTATCCCAAATTATATCCGAACTTATAGAAATTGGATGCAAAGTTAAGCGGTATCAAGAAACACAAAAATCTAATCCACAAGAGGTGAAGAAGGCAGAACTTATAGATAAACACACCGAATACCTATTAAGAATAATGGCTATTGCTGCAGATTGCTATAGATGTATGCGCAATGAAAAGTCAAAATATGCTGAGGAAAGTGTTAATGATGTTTTAGATAAAATCATGGCTAACGCTCAAAGATTTATTGATGGGTATTTAAATAGAAGTCAGTAATGCCTGGTTTTCACGATCGGCAGAATATAAAATTTGCTGTTTTTTATGGAGCAGAAATGCATCACCTATCAGTTTATCATGATGCACATTTGCACCATGACGGTGCTAATCAGCACCATTTCATGCTTTTTATTTTTATTTGTCAGTAGGTTATAAACAGCATCCATTGTGGTGCTAAGTGCATCAAATCAGGTACGCTGCATTTTTATTTTTGGCAAATTAAAAAAATTTAAAAATTGATTTATCGCGTGTTAAATCAATTGGATATGAGAAAAGTTACTAGTAACGTGGGGTGTGTATTCAAATTAACTGACCAACTACAAAATTGACTATACAATTATCGCTCGTACTAAATTATTTTAGAGCAAATAGCAACTTAATTGCGTACGATTTTCAGTTTTACTAGCGGTGGTAATATTAAAAAAATAAAAGTGACAAATATAAGTCAAAATTTGTGTGAAGTAGTTATGAGTAAGGGAAGCTCGTATGGAAAATTTATGGCATGCTAGATCGATCGACGAAATAGCCGCTCAATTTAAAACAAATATTACAATGGGGCTTGCTCAGCAAGAAGCCAAACAGCGCTTGGTCTTAGATGGTGCAAATGTCCTCAAAAAAGAAAAAACCATAACAGCGTTGACTATTTTTCTAAGACAATTGAAAAGTTTAGTTATTTGGGTGCTTATTGTTGCGGCAATCGTCTCAATTGGTTTAAATGCGGTGATCGATGGTTTTGCAATTTTAGCCATTGTTGTTTTAAATGTAACCATAGGATTTTTTCAGGAATATCGTGCGGACAAGGCAGTAGCTGCTCTTAAAAAACTTGCTGCGCCAAAAGCAAAGGTTTTGCGAGATGGCCACTTTGAAATTATTCCGGCTGCCAACATGGTTCGCGGGGATGTTATTCTTGTACAAGGCGGTGATTTGGTTGCTGCCGATGCACGGTTAATAGAAACCTCAGCTTTATATGCTAATGAAGCATCTTTAACTGGCGAGTCCGAACCTGCCGAAAAAAACACCGATCTTTGTTCAAAAGAAACTATTTTAGCTGATCAAAAAAATATGATTTTTTTTGGAACAAATATCGTAAAAGGAATGGGTAGAGCTATTGTCGTAAAAACAGGAATGGATACTGAGGTGGGTCATATTGCGAATTTGCTTGAAAAAGCATCCGGCGATGAAACACCACTGCAGCGACGACTTAGCCAAGTGGCACAACGTTTATTATGGATCTGTTTAGGAATTGTAGTAGTTATTTTTTTTATAGGACTTTTTCGTTCTATTAAGCCTTTCGAATTATTTCTTACCGCGGTTAGTTTGGCCGTAGCTGCTATTCCCGAAGGTCTTCCTACTGTTGTAACAATAGCACTTGCTCTTGGTGTGCAGCGTATGGTGAGACGTAATGCTTTAGTAAGACATCTCCCAGCTGTTGAGACCATGGAATGCGTGCAAGTAATTTGTACTGATAAAACTGGCACATTGACTGTTGGTCAAATGAGCGTGCGTCAGATAATGACCAGTGAGAGAATTTATACTGTTACAGGAGAAGGATACAAGCCAGAAGGTTTTTTCTTTTCAGATAACAAAATGTGTGCGCCCAATGAAGAACACACGCTTCTTGAGCTTCTCAAAGTTGGGATTGCTTGTAATGAAGCTGAGCTTCGTTTTAGTGACAATTGTTATTCAATTATCGGCAATCCTACTGAAGGCGCGTTCTTGGTAGCCGGGGCTAAAGCTGGTTTACAGCGCGAGGAACTTGAAGCTGAAATGCCAATTGTTAAAGTGCTACCGTTTGATTCTGATCGTAAACGAATGACAACAATACGGAAGCAAGGAGATAAATTTTGGTGTTTTATGAAGGGTGCTCCAGAAATGGTTATGGAACGCTGTACTCATATTTATACCGAACAAGGAATTAAAGAACTAACTTCTATTGAACGCGCACGGATTAGTCAATCTCACCTTTCTATGACAAACGAAGCACTCCGGGTGTTAGCTTTAGCAGAAAAATCTTTAGATGAATTAACAACCGAAGACGATATTGGGTTAAGTGATGAAAAATTAGAGCAAGGATTTATATTTTTAGGGTTGGTGGGTTTGCAAGACCCACCACGCGCAGAAGCTCTTGGGGCAGTTAGACGTTGTAAGCGTGCCGGTATTAAGACTGTAATGATTACTGGTGATCATCCAAATACAGCGCGTGCGATTGCAAGAGAGCTCGAAATTTTTTCTGGCAACGATGAGGTGATTGTTGGTTTTGAACTTGAACAAATGAGCGATGAAGAGCTCACCAAGCGCGTTAATCGTATTTCTGTTTACGCATGTGTAACCGCTGAACATAAGCTTCGCATCGTTCGCGCTTGGAAAAATAATGGTGCAGTGGTTGCCATGACCGGCGATGGTGTTAATGATGCTCCGGCACTAAAAGAAGCAGCGATAGGTATTGCTATGGGCATAACAGGAACGGAAGTTACCAAAGAAGCAGCCAATATCATTATTACTGATGATAATTTTGCTTCCATAGTAGTGGCAATAGAAGAGGGACGCGGTATTTATGATAACATTGCCAAAACCATAGCCTACCTTTTGGGCGGTAATTCTGGAGAGTTGGTAGTAATGCTGGTTGGTGCGCTCATTGGTTGGCCATTGATTTTACTGCCAGTTCATTTGCTTTGGATTAATCTGGTTACTGATGGACTACCAGCGCTTGCCTTGGCGGTAGATCCAATCGACTCTAGTGTGATGGCCTATCCACCGCGACAACGAAAAGCACAGTTATTAGATAAAGCATTTATTAAACAAATTTTACTTGTTGGATTTTTAACTGCAACAGTTGCGCTTGGTGTTTTTGCTTATGAATTCTACATTATTGGGAATCTTGAAAATGCTCGGGATGCTGCTTTTTCGACTTTGGTTGTTGCAGAGCTTTTGCGAGCTTTTGGAGCGCGCAGTAAGACCAAAACAATATGGCAATTAGGATTATTCAAAAACATACACTTATTTATTATAGTGGGCGTGAGTTTTCTTTTACAAGTTGTTATCCATCATGTCTCGTGGTTACGTGCGATATTTAAAATCGGTCCTGTTTCTTGGTCTGAATGTCTAATATGGATTGCATTGGGGTGCATTCCTTTGTTAGTATTGGAGTGCTTAAAAATGTTTCGCCAAACAAAAGGGAAGAAAGCGTTATGATGGGGTTTCAAAAAAGGTGCAAATATTTTTTCCTTTGGGTTTTTTTATTTTACACATGCATTGTACATGGCGCTACAGCATTAGATTTACCAACATTAGTTAACGAAGCATTACAAAATAACCCTGAAATTAATGCCGCTTTAGAGCATTGGCATGCCGCTAAAGCGATGATTTCTCAAGCAAGGACATTACCAGATCCATCTATAAATTTTGGTTATAAAAAGATGTCCGGTTCTGACATGCATAGTCACGAGAGAATGTATGGGTTCAGCCAAGAAATACCTTTTCCCAATAAATTATATTTGCGCGGTCAAGTTGCCTCTTCCGAAGCTGAAAGCATAAAACAAAATTATTTTGCTACCCGTCGACAAGTAATAGCCCAGTTAAAAGAAATCTATTATGAGCTATATTTGGTTACCCGTTCCATAGGCATTCTTGAGTATAATAAATCATTGCTTGTTAGTATCGAAAAAACCGCTAAAGCTTATTACGCTGTAGGCAAAGGCTCACAGCAAGATGTCTTCCGTGCACAGACTGAAATTACTCGCTTAATTTCTCGCTTATTAATGTTAAAACAAGAGCGAGAATCCCTGCAAGCCGAAATAAATCGAATTATTAATCGCCCATCGATGGCTCCGATTCAAGTTTTATTAACATTGCCTCATAGACCGCTGCACCATAGTTTAGTAGAGCTTAATGCTAGGCTTGCTTATTCTTCTCCACACCTTTTAACTCGGTTAAAAAATGTTGAACGTAATGATCGATCTGTGGCTTTAGCCAAAAGTGAATATTTACCTGATTTTGAGATTGAATTTGAACGTTTCCGAAAAAATGAAAATTCTGTTAGAGAAAATGGTTATGAAGCAAAGCTAAAGGCCACCATCCCGCTCTATTTTATGACCAAGCAAAACCAAGGTGTAAAAGAGGCCGCGGCCAATCGTGCAGCATCATTTCAAGATTTTAAAAATATAAGAACGGATCTCTTGTTTCGTATCAAAGATAGTGTTCTAAAAATTGAACGTGCTAATGAACTTATTAATCTTATTAAAAATACTCTTATTCCCCAAGCGCGTTTTACTTTTGATTCTGCTAAAGCCAGCTACTCCGTTGGTAAGGTCGATTTTTTGACTCTCTTAAATAGCTTTCTAACTTTGCAAGAAAATGAAATAGAGCTAAGAAGTGAACAAGTTGCATATGAAAAAGCGATGGCCAGATTGGAAGAAATTGTTGGAGATGAACCATGATAAAAAAGAGCACTCTTCTTTTGATTGGCTTGGGTTTAATAACAGTTGTTGCTGTGCTTATTGCTTTTGGTTTTTTCTTGAATAAATTGAAACCAAAAGAAGTAGTATCTCACTCACATACTGTACAAACTTCTCATCCAGCCGAACATGTTGAAAGCATTCAAAACAACACTGTTACTATCAACCCGGAACAGCTGCAATCTATAGGTGTAACTTTTGCAATTGTTGAAAAAAGGGCGATTGAAAAAGAAATTCGTACGGTGGGGTATGTTGAAGTTGATGAGCGCAAAACAGCATCAATTAACATCAAAGTAGGTGGATGGATAGAAAAACTAATGGTTAATTATACAGGGGAACATGTAAAAAAAGGCGAAGTTTTGTTCACAATTTATAGCCCAGAATTAGTCGCCACTGAGCAAGAATACTTGTTGGCCCTTCAAGCTGTAAAAAAGTTAAAAAACAGCAAATACCAAGAGGTGTCTCATGGAGCCACATCATTGCTGGACGTAACGGGACAACGTTTGCGGTTGTTTGATGTTGCTGAAGACTCTATTCAGGAATTGGGTCAGACTGGACAAGTAAAAAAAGCTTTGCCTATCCATTCCCCCTTGTCTGGTACGGTAATAGAAAAAATGGCTTTAGTTGGGATGCAAGTAAATCCGGGCGATAAGCTCTATGTGATCGCCGACCTTTCTAGTGTCTGGGTGCTCGCAGATATTTACGAACAAGATTTACCAGAAGTTAGAGTTGGGCAGGCGGGTACAATTGCATCTTCGTATTTCCCTAATAAAGTTTTACTAGGGAAGATTGATTTCATTTCTCCAACTACCGATCTACAGACGCGGACCACGAAAGCCAGGTTTGAATTTGATAATCAAGATGAGCTGTTAAAACCAGGAATGTATGTCAGTGTGAATTTAAAGATCCCTCTAAGAAAGCGTTTGGTTGTTCCAAGCGATGCTGTTCTTGAGTCTGGCGAAAGATCAATAATTTTTATTTATTTAGGAAGCGGTAAGCTTGAGTGGAGAAATGTAAAGCTTGGTGTTAAAGCTGGTGGCTGGATTGAGGTTCTTGACGGATTAAAAGAAGGGGAAAAAATAGTAACTTCAGCAAGTTTTCTGATCGATTCCGAAAGTCAATTGAAAGCGGCTATGGGCGGCATGCAACATTAAAAGTCGGAGAGATTACAGGTTATAGACATAGCATATTTACTTTAAAAACAATTTATTCTACATACTTTATATGGTTGAAAAAATCATCGATTTTTGTGCTCGAAACCGGTATTTGGTTTTTATATTGGTTTCGGGATTTACGCTAGCTGGTTTGTGGGCATTGAAAAATACTCGCATGGACGCATTGCCAGACATATCTGACACTCAAGTTATTGTCTATACCACCTGGATGGGGCGTTCACCAGACATTGTCGAAGATCAAGTAACCTACCCAATTGTTACAGCGCTTCTTTCAGCACCTAATGTTGCGGCTGTTCGTGGTTTTTCTGATTTTGGTTTTTCTTATGTTTATGTGTTATTTAAGGATGGAACCGATATTTATTGGGCACGAAGTCGTGTATTAGAATATTTAAATCAGTTAGCCGGTCGGTTACCGGAAGGTGTTGTTCCACAACTCGGTCCTGACGCAACTTCGGTTGGTTGGATATACCAGTATGCTTTGGTAGATGAAACTAACCAACACAATTTGGCCGAACTTAGATCTTTCCAAGATTGGTACCTAAACTACTGGTTGCGTAGTGTTGAAGGTGTTGCAGAAGTTGCAAGCGTAGGTGGGTTTGTTCGTCAGTATCAAGTAGCTTTAGACCCAACAAAAATTCAAGCTTATAAACTTTCTGTACCCGAGATTATTGAAAAAATTCGCATGAGTAATAATGACGTTGGTGGACGGGTCTTAGAAAAATCTGGAATTGAATACATGATCCGTGGACGCGGTTATATTAAATCAACCGCCGATTTAGCAAAAATAGCTTTGGGGGTGAATGAAAAAGGCACTCCCATTTTGTTAAACAATGTCGCAACAATCCAACTTGGTCCAGATATGCGCAGAGGTGTGGCTGATCTGAATGGCAAAGGGGAAGCGGTTGGTGGCATAGTAATTATGCGTTTTGGAGAAGATGCACTTAATGTTATTAAACGCATAAAAACCAAACTTAACGATATTGCTCCCTCAATTCCTCAGGGTATAAAAATTGTCACTACTTATGATCGCAGTAACCTTATCAACGAATCCGTTAAAACAGCGCTAAAAAATCTTGCTGAGGAGCTGTTTGTTGTGGGTTTACTGCTTATCGTTTTTTTATTTCATTTTCGTTCCGCCCTTATTCCGATAATTGCTTTACCAATAGCGATTTTAATCGCTTTTATCCCAATTTATTTTTTAAAAACCGGTTTAAATATTATGTCGATTGGCGGCATTATTGTTGCTGTGGGAGATATGGTCGATGCCGCTATAATCATGGTAGATAATGCTCATAAGCGTCTACAAGAATGGGAAGATGGCGGTCGAGTTGGTGGTGATCGATTGGAAATATTAATTAGTTCAGCTAAAGAAGTTGGACCCGCAATATTTTTTTCGTTACTAGTTATTGCCGTTGCTTTCATGCCAATATTTACTTTGGAAGCCCAGGAAGGCCGTTTATTTACACCGCTTGCACTTACTAAGAATCTTGCTATTGCTATGAGTGCAGTAATAGCGATTACTTTAATTCCAGCTTTACTTCCTATTTTTATTAAAGGCAAAATTTTTCCTGAAAAACGTCATCCGATAACCCTCTCTTTACAACGTATCTATGCTCCCGTACTTCGTTTTGCGCTAAATTATCGCAAAACCGTAATAGTTCTTGCGATTGGAGTTTCACTGGCGATTATACCGATTTATAAGTTACTGGGCTCAGAATTTATGCCTCCTCTTTACGAAGGAACTATTCTTTATATGCCAACGACTTTACCAGGTATATCGGTAACCCAAGCATCTAAGTTGCTTCAAGAAATGGATAAGAGATTAAAAAATTTTCCAGAGGTTGCTAGTGTTTTTGGTAAAGCTGGGCGAGCTGAAACCTCTACAGACCCATCACCATTTAGTATGATGGAAGTTACAGTTGTATTGAAAGATAAAAGTAAATGGCGTAGTGGAGTAACCTATGAAAGTTTAGTCGGGGAAATGGACAAAACATTACGGTTTCCTGGGGTTACTAATGCTTGGACCATGCCGATTAAGGCGCGCAATGATATGCTAACCACGGGGATACGAACCCCGATTGGCATTAAAATTTTCGGTCCAAACCTGAAGGAAATCGAAACAATTGGCAAACAAATTGAAATGGTGGTTAAGGATGTTCCGGGTACTAAAAGCGCTTATGCGGAACGAGTTACAGGTGGTTATTTTTTTGATTTTGATATTAATCGTGATGCAATTGCACGCTATGGCCTTACCGTTATGGATGTTGAAAAAATCATCGAATCGGCCATTGGCGGAGAAAACATTGCAACAACCATCGAAGGACGAGAACGTTATCCAATAAATGTTCGCTATTTGCGAGAATTGCGGGATGACCCCGAAGATTTAAAGCGTATTTTAGTAACGACACCTAGCGGCGCACAAATTCCTTTAGGACAACTAGCCAGTACTCGCATGGTATTAGGTCCGCCCATGATCCGTGATGAAAATGGCATGCTTTCTGGATATGTATTTATCGATATGAGTGGTCGAGATGTAGGTGGTTATGTCAGCGATTTGAAAAAAATTGTTAAAGAAAAAGTAAAAATTCAGTCTGGTTATACGCTTAGTTGGTCTGGTCAATATGAATTTATGGAGCGTGTAAAAGCACGATTAAAGATATTTATTCCTCTTACCATTATTATTATTTTTGTGCTTTACTATTTTGCTTTTCGAACTATTGCTGAGACCTTGATGGTAATGTTAGGAGTGCCTTTTGCCTTGGTTGGGGGAATAGCGCTTTTGTACTTTTTGAACTACAACATGAGTATTGCTGTATGGGTAGGAATTATTGCTTTAGCTGGCGTAGCATCAGAAACTAGTGCAGTAATGCTTGCGTATCTTGATACTGCTTATAATAAATTACAAAAAGCTGGTAAATTAAACAGCCTTAATGATTTGTTGGATATGGTTCATAAGGCAGCGGTAGAGCGAATTCGTCCCATGGTGATGGCAGGTCTCGCTAATATCATTGGTTTGCTACCAGTGATGTGGGCAACTGGTACCGGTGCAGATGTAATGAAGCGATTATCCGCTCCAATGGTGGGAGGAGTATTTTCGGCGATGGTTCTTACTCTAATTGTAATACCAGTAATTTATGTGATGTGGCGTTGGCATTATCACAAGCCTCAACCAGCAAAGCTGCGCTAAAAAGATTATTCTGCCGATTAGAGTAGGTGTGCTTATGTTTAACTGGGTTATATAGAGGTTTTACATGAACATCTTGTTCTTATGTACCACTAACTCGGCGCGTAGCCAGATGGCTGAAGGCCTGGCAAAAAATATTTTGGGCAATAATTTTACAGTGCTTAGCGCTGGTTCTAAACCTTCTTTTGTACATCCCATGGCGATTAAGGTAATGATGGAAATTAATATTGACATCAGTCAACAATTTTCGAAGGCAGTTTCTACCATAAATCTAAACAAAATAGACAAGATTATTACTTTATGTGGGGATGAGGTATGTCCTTTGGTTGCTTCAAAAACAAAGCGGGAACACTGGCCATTACCTGATCCCGCCACTCCTTGTGACGGAGAAATAGCTCAATTAGACCAATTTCGTAAAGTACGAGACATGTTGATCGAAAAAATAAATGACCTAAAAACAAAGCAAAGGCGAAAACATAGTTCAGGTTCCGTTTGATGTAATAAAAATTGCCATTCCTGTTTCTATATTTTGTGTTAACTCGGGACAGGCGTTTGTAGCGGTTATTGGACCGCTGGTCGAGGTTCTTGTGTTGATAAGTCTTGTTAATATTGCGTTTTGATTAGCTTCCTCAGTGCAAACAGCTGCACATTGACCACAACCGCCGCATAAATCTTCAGCGATATAAATGATTTTTCTTTCCATAATGTTAAGACTTTATTTTTATCCCAAAATATCCTGTAAATCTTCTTCAGGTGTAGTTATTGGTCGAATATTATATTTTTCCACTAAAATATTCAGGACGTTGGGTGATAAGAATGCTGGCAGCGAAGGACCTAAACGAATATTTTTTATACCAAGATGTAGGAGAGTTAATAAAATGACTACGGCTTTTTGCTCATACCACGAAAGAATCAGTGACAAAGGTAATTCATTAACTCCAACACTAAATGCCTCAGATAAAGCCAGCGCGATTTTAATTGCAGAATAAGCGTCATTGCATTGACCAATATCCAGTAGTCTCGGAATACCATCAATACTTCCAAGCTTTTTATCAAAGAATCTGAATTTGCCACAAGCAAGTGTCAGAACCACACAGTCATTCGGTATCTTTTCCACAAGCTGGGTATAGTAATTACGTCCGGGTTTGGCCCCATCACAACCACCAACCAAGAAGAAATGTTTTATCTTTCCAGATTGAACAGCACCAACAATTTTATCGGCAATGCTTAATACTGCATTATGTGCAAAACCAGATAGCACCCCTCCTTTATCTTCATCAACCAAAAACCCAGCCATCTCTAAAGCCTTGTCGATAAGTGGTGTAAAATTTTTGTCCCCAAGATGTTGGACCCCGGGCCAGGCAACAAGTCCTGTGCTAAAAATACGATTTTTATAAGAATCTTTTGGTTCCTGAATACAATTGGTTGTCATTAAAATACTTCCCGGGAAAGAGTCAAATTCTTTATGTTGATTTTGCCATGCGGTTCCATAATGGCCATAAAAGTGTTTGTGTTTTTTTAATACTGGGTATGCGTGTGCAGGTAGCATTTCCCCATGGGTATAAACATTTATACCCATGCCTTCTGTTTGTTGTAACAAAAGTTCAAGATCACGTAGATCATGACCAGAAATCAAAATAGCCTTGCCGGTTTTAGAACCCAAAGGTATTTGAGTTGGTATTGGGTGACCGTAATGTTCGGTATGTCCCATATCAAGCAATTCCATTGCTCTTAAATTCACTTCCCCACACTTTAGAACAAGATCTAACCAATACCCCATCGAAAGATCGCGTTTTAATATTGCCGCCAAAGCTTCTTGAAAAAAAGAGTAAACCTTATCGTCTTCTTTACCAAGAATTCGCGCATGATCAACATAAGCGGCCATTCCTTTTAAGCCGTATAACAACGTGCTTTTAAGAGAGCGAACGTCTTCACTGGCTTCAAATTTATCTAAAATCCCATATGCTTCCCCTTGCTTAATCATCCCTTCTAAAGTATCTGCAGGGAAAAAAGCAATCGCATTGCCACCCCATTTACACGATCCACATTTATTACCAAGCTTTTCTTTTAAATTTTCGCGCAACCTAATTGCCTTATTAATCAAAGCAATAATGCTTTCCTCCTCAAAATCAACGTTGGTAACTGTGGCAAATAAACCCTCACAAATAAACATATTAGTTTCGTAATCATTTATATCGTTCTTTCTTGCTTCAAGAGCAATAACAGACAATCCTTTCAAACAGTAAATCAACAGGTCTTGCAATGAAGAAACGCAAGGATTTTTGCCGCAAATCCCAAATTGAGTGCAACCAGTACCTTGAGCTGCTTGTTCACACTGATTACAAAACATTTGTGAGCATGATGTATATTTCATGATAATTCTCCTTCTGTTAGTTAATATTTGTTACAATCTAATGAATTGGGATAACTATAACAGCATTTAAGTAAATAACTGTGACCTCGGTCACACTTGGTAAAAAAATGGATATAAAAGTTTTTTTAGCAACCATTCCATTGTTTAAGTATCTGCCATTGGGACAGTTGGAACATATTGCAAAACTGATAAAAACCAAAAGCTATGGGAGAGATGAACTCATTTTTAGGGAAAACAAAAAAGCTGAGTGTCTCTATATTGTCTATTCGGGCAAGGTAAAAATTTATAAATCATCAGGTCAGGATAAAGAGCAAATACTGCACATAATGAAACCTGGTGATATTATTGCCGAAGTTCCTATGTTTGAAGGAGAAAACTATCCGGCAACCTGTATCTCTATGGAAAAAAGCGTTTTGTTAACTTTATTAAGAAAGAATTTAATTGAGCTAATTAAACATGAGCCACAAATAGCGCTTAATATACTAGCGCTTCAAGCAAAAAAATTGCGCGAATTTACCAACCAAATTGAAAGTTTGTCGATTAAAGATACTAATCAGCGTTTAGCTCGATACTTGCTTGACAGATGTAACCTCATTAAAGATAACAGCAGCTTTGAATTAGAAATTTCACTAATAGCATTAGCAAATTTATTGGGAGTTACGCGAGAAAACCTTTCCCGAACCATGCATAAGTTTATTAAACAACAGTGGATTTCTCGCAGCGGCAAACAGATTTTTATATTGCAAAAAGAAAAATTAGAATTACTTGTTAAATGGGGCAAGCCAACAAATTCTTAATTAATGCGATCATCAGCTCCTTGCATTTCGGCTCGCTTTCTGCAATTAGCAATGCGAGTGCCACAAGCGCATTATCATTAATTAGTGTTTCGCCATTGGTTTTGTATAGATGATCGTTTTTATCTAGGTAGTGAATAAATAACAATGATGCGATACGCTTATTACCATCAGAAAATGGATGGTCTTTAATAACAAAGTATAATAAGTGAGCGGCTTTTTCTTCCAGCGTTGGGTAAAGTTCTTGGCCGCCAAAACTTTGCTCTAGGTTACCCAGAATTGCTTCTAAGCCATGCTCACGTTCATTACCAAAAATATCACCAGCTTCATTTTTATCCATTAATGCTTTTTTAAGTTTAGTTATTGCGTTTAACGCATACTCATAAGAAAGGCTAAATTTTGGTGATCGTCCTGTTGTGGCAGGTAAATTATCTTCATCATAACTTTTTAACAACAACCATGATTTAGCATATTTCGCAATAACTTCTAACAATCCTTGCGCCTCTTCATTGGTAAGTTGTCGTCTGCTGCTAGCCTGTTTTATAAATTGCAAAGCGTTTTCTAATTCTTTTATACCAGTTTCAGCAAGACGCTTTTGGTTAATGGTATAACCCTTAAGCAGATGTTCCTTAAGGGTATGTGTTGCCCAGATACGAAATTGCGTGCCGCGCAAGGAGTTAACACGATAACCCACCGAAATAATCACGTCCAGGTTGTAATAGTTTGTAGGTTTGGTAGAAAATTCGGAATTTCCGAATTTCTTCATGGTTCCCTCTAAAATTAGCTCATTACTGTCATAAATATTTTGAATATGCTCATTTATTGTTGATTTTGATTTATCAAATAGTTCTGCCATCTGTTTTTGCGTAAGCCAAACAGTATCACCATCCAGCAACACTTCAACAGCGTATTGCCCGGTTTCTGTTTTATAAATTAAGATTTGATTTTCGTTGCTTGGTATTTTTTCGTTCATATAGCCTCATTAAAAATGCAATTTAGAAAATCCATTATTTTAACGCTTATTTGCGATAAAAATTACCTCATGTTTTTTGAAACAATATCTCGGAGTTTTTCGCCCCAAATTTCCATTGCTTGCTTTTTCTCTTTATCATAACTATGTCTATCATAGATCGCTGTAACACTATTCTCAACGTGATTAAGTAATTTGCTCACTACCAGCCTAGAAACACCAATAGCCGTCATATATGACTAGCTGCTGTGCGTCTTAAATCGTGAGGAGTGAAGTACTTGATATTTTTTTTAGATTATTTTTTTGCTAGAAAATATTTTTATCGTTTTTTTTAGTTCTATTTGTAACTATTCCCCAATACCCAGCTTTAGGTGAACCAATACGTTTTAGATATCCTAGCGATTTTAATTTAGCTATTTGTTTCTCGACAGCTCGAGGCGAAATACCTATGGCTTCGGAGATTTTTTTAGAACTAATATATTTATCTTTACTTATACATTTTAAAATCTTCTCCGAACTTATCTCCGAACCTTCTCCGAACTTCCTCCGAACTTCCTCCGAACCACTGATGTTTTTGACACTGAATTTTGGGCGCTTGAAAGTTATTGTAAAGAAGAGATTGCTAGTGAATTTTGGTTCAGGAACGCCCGCTGCCTTTGTTATAGCGCGCATTCGACTTATCCCTGTACCCATACGCTCAACTTTGTCCATACGAGCAAACATATCAGCAATAAGCTCATTACGTCTTACAGAAATACCGTCAAAAACCTGGTATCTAGCCCCTCCATAAGACCACCTGGGTTGCTGATTACAACCTTATCTTGATGCACCTCAATCATAATGCTGGTGCCGCGTATGCTATAATCTCTATGAATGATTGCATTGGCTACGGCTTCGCGCAAGGCTTCGAAGGGTATCTCATAAATATCCTGGCGGTTAACCCCTTTTATTTCACTTCTTACATTGAGATGCTTTTGTAAAAATATAATTGCCTCATTGAATTGCGTTAATAGATCATTTTGAATATCTTTGCGGTCATAAATATTTATACGATCTGTCCCTTTAAAAGCAGCAAGCGTCATTTGACACTGAAGAATAAAATCTCTTGGTCGATTTGCAAAAAACAATACGCCAGCATTTTTTATGGTTGTATTTTTGGCCAGATTGAGACTAGACAAAATCTCCTGTGGTAGAATTTTATTTACGGAAATATCAGCTTCCTTGAAAAAAGCTTTTATTTTCTCTTTTGATATATCATTCCACAAAACATCTTTGTTAACCTGCTCTTCAAAGGAGGTTGCTGTTGTGTTTTTGTATATGAGATGAATTTCTTTTTGATTCATCTTTTGGGTAACGGCATCTAACCTACGATAATACCCAGCCGAACAGCTATAAGGTTTCTCATCGCCTTCTGCAACTTCAATAACCACGATCTTACCAATTTGTTTTATGCTTTTAAGAAATATGCTTGGTTCGCAATTACGCGCCAGATCAACTATTTCAGCCTTCATTTTATTGGTAAGTGTTTCACCTTTGCTGTTACAGTTGTCATCTACTCCTAACAGAATATATCCGCCTTTGGTGTTAGTAAAAGCAACAATATCTTGTACGATTCTGGGTGAGTATTTTTCTTTAAACTCAACCATTAAACCCTCGCCTTCCTTGATTAAAAGTTGTAAGTCTTCTGGTGTCATGTTTGGTCTATCTCAATAATTTAAAAAATAAAAACTTTCCTTACATCGATGCTAATTATATACAAAATTGGCGTAATTACCTCGTGTTTTTTGAAACAATATCTCTGAGTTTTTCGCCCCATATTTCTATTGCTTGCTTTTTTTCTTTATCATAACCATGTCTATCATAGATCGCTGTAACGCTATTCTCAACATGATTAAGTAATTTGCTCACTACTAACCTAGAAATGCCCGAAGCTGTCATGTGGCTAGCGGCGGTGCGTCGTAGATCGTGAGGCGTAAAGTGCTTGATATTTTTGAAAGCACCCATGCTTCTTCTTATGGCGTGGTCAATAGACTCAGGGGTAACGTGTTTGTCGCTATTTGGGGCAGGGAACAGCCACCTAGAATTACCAGACTCTGTTTTTATTTGTTGTAATAGTTCTAAAGCCAATTCAGAGAGCGGCACTCTATGCAGGCTATTATTTTTTGCTTTGTGTGCAGGAATAGTCCACCAACTACTGACTAAATCGAACTCTTCCCATTCAGACGATACTATCTCACCCTTACGTTGTGCGGTTACTAGCTGAAACTTTAAAGCCAATCTTGACAACTCTGACATGCTGGCATCATTCAGCCCTTGCCAAAAATAATGTATCTCATCAGATGACAGCACGCGATCGCGTCTGTTTTCTTTTGTTGGTGCTTTAAATCCATAGCAAGGAGTGGCCGAAATAATATCTCGTTCTACCGCAAAATTAAACATCCGACGAGTAACGGCAAGTGTTCTATTTGTTGCGATAGGAGAGCCGCGTTCTAAAATCTTATCTAACAAAACCACAATATCGCGACGGTTTATGTCCTTAGCTTTTCGTTTGCCTAGATATGGTATTACATCTTTAATCAACATGCGTTCATCTTCTTCCCAAGAGCGCTTGCGAGGCTTGGCCCATTTCTCTAAATACTCTTTGGCTAATTCTTCGACAGTTGACGCAAGTCTATTTTCCTTGTTTGAATTAACCATAGTTGCGCCAGGATCAATACCTTTGTCCAAGTCAGCCAGAGCTTTACCAAAAGCGGCATGAGCTTCAGCAACGCTCATCTTGGGGTAATTACCGAAAGTTATACGCTTTGCTTTCCCATCAATTCTATACATGCAGACCCAAGATTTTATACCTGACGTAGATACCCTAATACCAAATCCCCTGCCTTCCCATACTTCGTAACGCTCAGGTTTTGGTTTTAAATTTTTCACTTGTCTATCTGTTAATTTCATTGTTTCCTCTTTTCACAAACCTGGGGTAGCAGCTGGGGTAGCAGAATTTCACTTGCAATGCAAGAAACGCTGTGAAATACCATGAGCGCAATAATACGAGGAAAAGCCTTAAATTGCAAGGTAAAATGAAGTTTAGGCGGTTGTTTATGAAATGCTTTGAAATGATGTGAAATGACTATATGGACCGATTTGTAATCAGCAAGTCACGGGTTCGAATCCCATCGCCAGCTCCAATCAGAAGAAAGAACCATTGTTTTCCAGAGAAGTTAAAAGAAAGAATAAGAACCTGCGCGAGCGAAGCGAGGAAGCGGGTTTGACAAAATCGGCAGGATAGACGATTTTGAACGGCGAACGAAGTGAGCTGTCCCAAACGGTTAATGCGAGGATTTATACTTTAATCACCCAAGCCAGTCTAGTCTAGCGCCATTTACTTTGATATATTGTTGAAATTACCTTATTATGATACCAATCCAAGATAGAGTAATTGCACCTAATAGCTAAGGAAAGATAATAGTTATAAGTAATTCCCCCTTGTTTACAGGAGGTTGTGTTTTATGGGCGATGAAAATTTAATTATAAAGATCCCTATTTGAAAATGTTCGTATGGTTGGCAAATTCAAATTGCGCTCAATTAAAACCTAAGTAAGATTAAACCTTATATTTAATAGGCCCTTGTTATGATTGCTAAATTGCCATTAACAGATATACAAAAAGGGATCTTATTCGAAATCAAACATTTTAAAGGACGAAGTTATTACATTAATCAAGAACTGCTACATTTTAATGTAGCTATAAATATTTCTTTAATCCACAAAGCATTTGTAAGTTTGATCAAAAAATATGAAATATTGCGTTCTGCTGTTATTTTCGAATCTCATTATCCAGAATTAGCCATTTACCAGAATATCGATTTGCCATTTAATTTTTATGATTATTCGGACTTTGATAACGACAATCAAACCGAACTATTTGATTCCTTTATAAAAAAAGATTTTACGGAGCCTATGGATGTTACAACTGCTCCTTTAATGAGGGTTTCAATATTTAAGTTTGCGGAAAATGATTATCGCCTTGTTTGGGATATTCACCATATAATTGTAGACGGCGCTTCAGTGTCTAAGATTATAAAGGATCTTTTTATAATCTATTCAGAGTTATTAAAAAGTGAAGCATATGTTGTCACAAAATCAGTTCCTCACCACGAACTATATGATTACAAAATCCCTTTTGATCTTAATGTAGCAAAAGAATATTGGAAACAGCTATTAAGAAACCATGAAATTTCGGCGTTTTTGCCCTGTAACGATAGAAAAAATACGATTTCGGACAAAAAAAATAGCAGGACAATATATCTTACTGGTATTGACTATCAGCGGTTGGTAAATTTTGTTAAAGATAATTCCTTATCAATCAATGCGCTGCTCCAAGCATCTTGGGCAATTGTTTTGTCTCATTATAGTAATAATGAAAATGTAATATTTGGTTCAGTAAGAGCATATCCGAAAAATATTACACAGAACTCCGTTGGTCTTTTTATAAATACTCTTCCAATGAGTTTTAATATAAATTTCAATACCACAGTAATTGATTACCTATATAAAGTTCGTGAACAGGGTAGAAAATTGAGGGATTATGTTACGGTCCCTTTAAACCAAATACACGAGTGGAGTGAATTACCGGCAGATACACGAATATACCAATCTATTATTAATTATGAGCCATTCTCCCTCAATAAAACTCTAAAATCAGAATTTCCTGAAATTCCTTGTAAGTTTTCTTCAAGATTAGATGTGCCTTATCCTCTGATACTAGAGGTAATTGATGATACTGAGTCTTTACAATTTGACCTGCATTACGAAAAGGGTTTTTTTAGTAATGAATATATGAAATCTTTCCTAAGTCATTACAAAACAACTTTGCTACAAGTTATATCTAATCCTGATAAAAAACTAATTGAATTGCCCACGGTTGATGATGCTACTTTGCAAAAAATAGTTTTTGAATGGAATCACACTGCTGTTGATTATCCTCTTGACAAAACGGTTCATCAGTTGTTTGAAGAACAAGTAGAAAAAAGTCCAAACGCTCCTGCCGTCGTTTTCAAAGAAGAGGCATTGTCTTATAAATTACTTAACGAAAAAGCTAATCAACTGGCGCATTATTTACTGCAACAAAATATTGCTATCGAAGATCCTATTGTGATTTGGTTAAAACCAAGATTCGAAATGTTAATAAGCATTTTGGCGATCTTAAAAGCTGGCGGCACTTATGTTCCTATTGATGGAAACACTCCCCCAGAACGAACAAAACATTTATTACAAGACAGCCGACCAAAAATCGTTTTAACCGAAACAGTGTATTTAAATACATTAACTAATTTAATAAAGCCGCTGTCTATTAAAGAGCCTTTAATTATTAATGTAGATCAGTCGCAGTGGGATAACAATCCAAAAATCAATCCCTTAAGGCCGATCCAGTCTTCAAATTTGATGTATATTATTTATACATCCGGCTCAACCGGTAAGCCGAAGGGATCTTTGATTGAACATTTTTCTGCGGTAAATATGGCATTGTCTTGTAGTCATCGGTTAAAGGTTACTTCTGAGTCGCGCATTTTGCAAATAGCGTCATTTAGTTTTGATGTTTCCGTAGCAGAGTGGTGTATGGCGCTGCTTAGCGGGGCAAGTCTTTATCTAATCGATAAAGATATTTTTTCACCGCAAAAATTTGTTCGTGCTTTAAAACAGCACAAAATCACTACGATAATTCTAGCTCATTCCATTCTCGCGGCTTTGCCAGAAATTGATTTACCGCATCTTAAGGTTATAGCGCCGGGTGGCGAGCCATTAAATCAACACACCCTGACTTATTGGGCAAAAAATCGTCTTCTTCTCAATGTATATGGAATTACTGAGACCTCGGTTTGTTCAACCATGGCTGATTGTACATCTGAAAAGGAGGTAATTGCTGTGGGCAAGCCATTGGCGAATGTACAAATCTATGTTTTAAATAAACATCTACAACCCCTGTCTCCAGGGGTAATTGGTGAAATACATATTGGGGGACATGGTGTTGGAAGAGGTTATTTAAACAATCCTTCTCTTACTCAAGAAAAATTCATTGATGATCCTTTTCGCGTGGGCAACTCTAAATTTACCGATAGAAAAAACAAATTATATAAAACTGGTGATCTGGGGCGATGGACAGGTGATGGTGAGATAGAATTTATTGGACGTCTAGATGATCAAGTTAAGATAAGAGGAATGCGTGTTGAGATATCGGAAATTGAACGTACTTTGGAAAAATATTTAGGGGTTGAAAAAGCAGTTGTGTTGATAAAAGAAGTGGCAGCAATCAAACAGTTAATGGCATATGTTTTGCCCAATGCAGGTGCTATTATAGATACAGTAAAGTTACATGAATATTTGGGTGGTTGTCTGCCTATCTATATGGTTCCTACGCAAATTATCCAAATTGATGAGCTGCCATTAACTGCACATGGAAAAATAGACAAAAAGAAATTGTTAGCAATAGATGTAGATGTACTAGTTGATGCACCTCCAAATAATTGTGAGATTACGGAGAAAATATGCGCTATTGTTAGAGGAATGCTACAAAGACAAAATATATCGATTTATAAAAATTTTTTGGATATTGGGCTTGACTCAATTATGTTGGTAGAATTATCGATGAAATTAAGCTCTGAATTTAACCAAGATGTTGATATAACAGTATTATTTACCTATACAACTATTGATGCATTAGCAGGTTTTATAAAAAATAGCAGCAAAGCTAGCAAAAACAATGATTCATTTGATTCTATTAATGAGTTTATTCATAAACGTAAAAAACACTAGACTAATATGGAATCAAATAACAATGAGAAATTGAGTTGTGATATAGCAGTAATTGGCATGGCTTGTCGTTTTCCAGGAGCTAAAACGGTTGAAGAGTTTTGGGAAAACCTCAAGTCTGGTAAGGAAACCATTCATACTTTTTCCGATGATGAGTTAGAGCATGCTGGTGTGGATGAACAATTAATCCATGATTCTAACTATATTAAAAGACGCGGTCTTCTTGAGGATGTTGAATACTTCGATCCTAACTTTTTCGGCATTTCTCCCTATGAGGCTTCTATCACTGATCCGCAACAGAGGGTATTTCTTGAGATATGTTGGGAAGCTTTAGAAAGAGCAGGTTATTCAGAAAACAGATCGGAAATAGTTGCAGGAGTTTTTGCAGGGGCAGGTGACAATACATATTTAGCTAATTTTTTAAAAAAGAATAATGATTTTTTAAAAAACCACTTGTTTTACCAAGCCAACCTATTAAATAGTAGTCATTTTTTGACTACCAGGGTTTCATATTTGTTAAATTTAAAAGGACCAAGTATTAGTGTTGGTACTGGTTGTTCGACATCTTTGGTCGCAATAATTCAAGCATGTCAATCGCTGTCTTTATACGATTGTGACATTGCTTTAGCGGGGGGGGTAACAGTTCGTGTTCCACAAACTTGTGGATATATGTACCAAGAGGGGGCAATTTATTCCCGCGATGGCAAATGCCGCGCTTTTGATGCAAAAGCATCGGGCACTGTTCCGAGTAATGGTGCGGGAGTTGTAGTGTTAAAACGTTTGGCAGATGCTCTGCAAGATGGAGATAATATTGAGGCTGTAATTAAGAGTTATGCTATAAACAATGATGGCGCTGCTAAAGCAGGTTATACTTCCCCTAGTGTTCTTGAACAGACACGTTGTATTGCCACGGCTCTGTCAGGGATAAAAAGTGCTGAAAATATTGTTTATGTTGAGGCCCATGGGACAGGAACTATTTTAGGCGATCCTATAGAAGTTACTGCTTTATCTAAAGCATTTAATTTTTATACACAGAAGAAAAATTTTTGTGCTATTGGGTCAGTAAAAACGAATATTGGGCATACTGATGTTGCTGCTGGAGTCGCTGGTTTTATTAAGTCGGTTTTAGTATTAAAAAACAGGGCAATACCAGTATCGCTGAACTTCGATAAGCCCAATCCGCACATTTCGTTTGCGAATTCACCATTTTACGTTTGCAATCAATACAAATCGTTGAACCATGTGACAACACCCTTGTGTGCTAGTGTAAGCGCAATCGGTATTGGTGGAACTAATGCCCATGTTGTCTTAGGAGAAGCTCCGCAACTCCAAACAACTTCAAGTTCAAAACCCAGCCATTTGGTTTTGTTATCAGCTAAAACCCCAAGCGCGCTTATTCAACAGTCAAATGATTTATTAAATTATTTGACTCAGCAAAATATAAACAACGAAAGTTTGGCCGACATTGCCTACACATTCCAAATTGGAAAAAGTAAATTTGAATATCGTAAGGCATTAATTTGTTCGGATGCGGAACATTTAAAGCATTTGTTACAAATACAATTTGACCGAAATGTGCTAACCAATAAAGATTCCCCCGCTAGCAAGCACAAAATTGCATTTCTTTTTCAAGGACAAGGAACTTTGTATGAAGGATGTGTTCGTGATGTTTATTATCACCTGCCGACTTTTAAAATCTATTTTGATGAATGCTGTAATTATTTAAAACCAGCGGTTAGAAGGATGGTTTTAGACCACGCGGTTAATTTACATAATACTTTTGATGAAGATTGTAAAAACCCTATACTCCAACAAATAACAATGTTCATTATCGAGTATAGCTTAGCAAAAACATATATAAAGTATGGGGTAAAACCAGATGTTCTGTTAGGGCATAGTTTAGGGGAATATACAGCTGCTTGTATTGCTGGAATTATTTCTCTAGAAGATATTATTAATTTAGTTTGCCTGCGTGCCGAGTTAACTAGTAAACTGCCTCAAGGTTTAATGCTGTCAGTGCCAATTTCTGCAGATAACGTTAATGAATATATTAAAGAAGCTAATATAGCAATAGCTGCAATAAATTCACCAAGCTCATGTGTTATTTCTGGTCCTGTCGCCGCAGTGAGTAAGTTGCAATCTGTATTTGACGGCATGTTGGTACAAGACAATCAAAAGTGTACCGTTCTTAAAATCCCATATGCATTTCATTCTGAAGCTATTGGGGAAATATTAAACGAATATTCACAAGCTTTAAATACCTTAACTTTTCATGCTCCTGCTATACCCATTATGACAACTGTTGATGGAGAATTGCTTGAATATGAACAAATAAAATTCAAGAATCATTTTAAAGAGCATTTCAGAAATCCGGTGCTTTTCTCTCAATGTATAGAGGAGCTTATAAAAGACAATTTTACTGTTTTTTTAGAAATAGGTATGGGGCATGCTCTAAGCATTCTTGTAAAGCAACACCAAGATAGCCTGATCACCATTTCATCACTTCCCAGTGAGAAAGACTTTGTTAAAAATGGGGTTAATCAGTACGCCTATTTTAATCGAGCACTTGGAGAATGTTGGATTAATTTTATTGATGTGGATTGGGTGGCATATTACGGTGATGAAAAAAGACGCTGTCTTCCATTACCAACGTATCCTTTTGAAAAAAAATATTGTTGGACTAATCCATCAAATGATGTGACTGATAATAAAGGGCCGTTTATTTATGAGTCTTACTGGGAGGTGTCTTCGCTTATCGATCAAAAGACGTTCCATAAAAAAGAAACATGGCTTATTTTTGCTGATAATTTTGGGGTTGCAGATCAATTGATTGATAAATTAATGGCGCATAAACAGATCGTTATTTGTGTGAAAATAGGAGATTGTTTTAAGCAGATAAATGATAATTGTTATAAAATTAATCCGATAAAGAAAAGTGATTACGAACAACTGGTTGAGGTGTTAACTCAGCAAAAACAATCACTCGACCAGGTTGTGCACCTATGGAGCATCTCGGGAAATGATAGTAAAGATTCTGGAGAGCCATCAAAGCGAATATTAGAAGATAGCTTTTTTAGTTTAGTAAGTTTTTTTCAGGTTTTGTCTGGTTTTAATCAATTAAAAGCTTCTTATTTAACAGTTGTTACCAACCATTTAAAAGCCATTTATAGTGAAGACAACGTTATTCCAGAAAAATCCACCATGCTTGGGTTCTGTTTGGTTTTACCCCAAGAAACTTCTACCTTGGCGCGCGTTATAGATACTGACATTCTTAAGCTTTCTAGTGTTCAACAAAACAAGGTGATCAACTCCATTTTAAATGAAACTGCTGCTCACCCGACCAACAGTATAGTTGTGTATCGGGATGGTTTACGTCTTGTTAATAGATTTAGAGAGCATGAGAAAACCACCACCTCGGAAAGCGATGCTAATTACCTTAGACAGCATGGTGTTTATATTATTGTTGGAGGCTTAGGGAAGCTGGGGTTGGAGCTAGCAGATTTTTTAGCAAATACTTATAAGGCACATCTAATACTAATATCACGAAATATTTCGGTTATAGAAAAGAGTATCGAAAATAAAATATCGGTCCTTAAAAAAACAGCAGCATCATTGCTAATTTTGCAAGCAGATGTGTCTAATTATCTACAAATGAAGGAGGCTTTTGCCATAATCAAAGCTGACTTCCCTAAGGTGGATGGTGTTTTTCATTTGGCCGCGGTGCTTGATTTTTCTACACGAACATTGATAAAAGATCTATATCTCGATCAAGCTTATGAGCAATTTAAGCCTAAAATTGAAGGTACTAAAATACTAAACCAATTAATTCCAGAAGTGTCGCCACGATTTTGTGTGGCATTTTCTTCGCTGTCGGCGATTATTGGTGGATCGGAGTTGTGTAGTTATGCCGCAAGCAATTGCAGTTTAGATAGCATGGTAGATTCTTATCAAAACAATGCTCATACGCATTGGATAAGCATAAATTGGGATGCATGGATGCGGAAAGAGGGAAGCAATGTAAATCGCGATGCTTTATCTTTTGCCCAAGGGTTTAAATTGTTGCAAATTTGTCTACAAACAGCCAAAAATAAGCGACTTATCGTCTCAATTAAAGATTTAAATCTTCAAATAAAAGAATGGGTTAATTATAAAGAGACAAAAACCACTGCTTATTTACCACCCGATAGTACTAAGTCAAACAACAATACTAATATTGATGTGGAATTGGTGCTTAAACAACTTTTTGGGGATTGTTTGGGCGTAAAACATGTTGATGTTAAAGATGATTTTTATGACTTGGGCGGAGACTCACTGTCATTGTTACGTTTATATGAAATGATAAATCAAGTTATTCCAGGAAAGTTGAAGCTAGTAGATTTAATCCGTAATCGCTCAGTTTATGAACTAAGCAATCTTTTGAAAAATAAATCGAAATCTGATTGGTCTTCATGTCTTGTAAAAATAAAATCTACAGGGAACAAGCAGCCTTTATTCTTAATTCATCCTGTTGGTGGAACTGTTTTTTGTTATATCGAACTAGCCAAATACTTATCTATTGATCATCCGCTAATAGCAATTCAAGATCCTTTACTTGAATCTGAACAGGTGCCATTCGTTAGCATAGAAGAGATGGCACAGCATTACCTCCAAGCAATAAAGTCGGTACAAAATGATGGCCATTATTTGATAGGTGGTTATTCTTTTGGGGCTAACGTTGCGTTTGAAATAGTAAAACAACTTGAGCAAGAGGGGAAAACAGCCTCTTTGTTTATTATTGATGGATGGGCCAGATACTCAGAACAACTGCGTGATCGGGAAGGCAATGTTGACACAATGGCGCAAATTGTAGAAGAAACTAATAACAAATTACCAGGTTTTATCCATAACAAAGAAAAATTTATAGATTTATTGTGGAAACGCATGGAGCTGTTATTTAAGCATCATCCTAAAAAAATAAAGTCAGAGGCAATATTATTCAAGGCTCGCGAAGTTCTGCCAGAATATGCGGCGGTAGATGAAGCGGCTAACCATTGGCAAAATTGTTTGACAAAACCAATAGCGACTTACACGATTGATGGCAATCATATGACTATCTTAAAAAACGCTAGCGTCAAACAGATTGCAGAGGTACTAAATAAATATTTAACCGTTTAAAAATCCTTGCTTTTGTTCCAACACTAAGCAATAAGAATGATATAGGGTTGATAAAAATAAGAGGAATCTGTGTTAAAGCGAACCAAAAATATATTAATTATCACAATGCTGATGGTAATATTGTTAACATTGCCTTATAGAGCATCAGCTATACCTGACCATGTACAAGCGCTAGGAAAAACAATCCCCGTTTTTACAAAAAGTGGTAAAGACGATCTGCCGCCCATGCTGGTAGTTGGGCCAGCAATGTTGTTTAAAGATCGCCTACCCGACTCATTTAATGAGATGTTTCATATTTATTTTGTCGATATTTTTATAAAGCAGCTCGTCCCCGCCTCCTTAGATATTAACCAACTCACTTTAGATGATTTTGTTGAAGCTATTGAAAGCATCCGCCAACAACTGGGCTTGGAAAATGTGATACTATTTGGTCACTCTTCCAATGGCATACTCGCCTTAAAGTACAGCGAGAAATATTACGAGCACGTGAAGTGCAACATACTCATTGGCACAACACCTTTTCGCGGAGAGGCAAAAAAAGCATTCAGTAAGGATTTTTTTGAAAACAACGCTGATACCCAAAGAAAAGAGAGGCGTATTCAGGATAAGCGCAAAAAGCCAACTAGTTTTGTTGACAAGTATAATGCTAAATGCACGTGGAATTTCTTTTATTATAGCGCCGCAGAAAATGCAACAATATGGGAGGGAATAGATCTAGATGAGGAGCTGGTTAAAAAATATTTCTCGCTAATTGATGATTTTGATATCAGAACAAACATTGACATTTTAAAAGTACCAACTTTTTTAGGGCTAGGATTGTATGATGCTACTTGCCCACTTGTATTATGGACTGATGAGGCCAGTATGGTTTTAGAAAACCCTCTCCTAAGATATTATATTTTTGATAAAAGCGCCCATTTCCCCATGATAGAAAATAGTACAACATTTATTGAGCAGCTGCAGAACTTTTTAAATGATCTAGCCTTACAATAACATATAAAATGATGGATGAGATTAAAAACAATGGAAACTATAGGCAAAAATATAAGCTCGGATTTTTTAAGTAATTGCTGTGATGCTTTTTTTGAGCACTGTGGTGATTTGATTGTGGTTCTTGACCAAGAGTTCAAGATAATAATGCTCAATCCTTTTGCAAAAGGTGTTCTTGATTTATCAAACCATGAGGCAATTGGACAAAATTTGTTTGCACTATGCAAACGCAAACACATCCAATTGTCTTTTATCGAACAAGACCTAAAATATCCTAAAAAATTCAAAAATGAATTCACCCGCGGGCATATCTTATATGCGCAAGAGCAAAAGAGGTTTATGTTATGGAAGTGGCTCTTTATTAAAATTCGACAAAACAATGCTTGTTGTTTTCTGATTCTTGGTAAAGATATTTCCGCACTAGAAAAATACAAAGAAGACTCTTTGTTAACCGAGGCACATTTAAATAATATTATGGAAAATCTTCCTGAATATATATATTGGAAAGATGCAAGTCTGGTTTATCGAGGGTGTAATAAACATGTTTCGGATTATCTGAGTTTGCCGTCACCGAGAAATATTGTGGGTAAAACTGATAAAGATTTTGGTTGGTCAAAAGAGCGAATACAAGTCTTATATGAGATTGACAAAGAAATACTAGAAACTGGCGTTCCTAGTATTGTAGAAGACATAATTCCCAGGCCCGATGGGTCACAAAGAATAATGTTAAGCAGCAAAACTCCTTTAAGAGATGCAAACAACAATGTGATTGGCATTGTTGGTATTTCAGTTGATATCACCGACCGAAAAAACGCTGAAGAACTACAAGCAGAAAAAGATAGGCTCAACATTGAAAACAAAGGGCATATAAAAGTAATCAAAGAGCAAGAAAAATTCAAAGAAATTGCTAGCCGGGTAGCTCACGATATTCGTTCGCCATTGGCTAGTTTATCGATGATTGTAGAGTCGTGTAAAAATCTTCCAGAAGCAGAACGTATTGCTTTGAGAGATGTGGCAGTAAGCGTTAGTGATATTGCTAACAATTTATTAAGTAAGTATACGAAAAATGGCGATGATACATGTGACGAGACAAAAGAACTACAGCGTATTTTAGTATCTTTGGCTTTGTCAGAAGGTGTAAGCGAGAAGAAATATCAATACAAACATTTGCCGGTTAAGTTCCGTTGTTCTTTTGAACAAGATAGTAAGTTTATATTTATTAGAGTTAACCCAACAAGCTTTAATCGGATGATATCTAATCTTATAAATAATTCTGTAGAATCTTTTGAGGGTGGGCCTGGTAAAATTGATTTAAACCTTAGTGTGGATGGAAAGTATATTAAGATCGCCATTCAAGATAATGGTAAAGGTATCCCCAAAGAAGTTCTTGATAAGATTATGAATAATATTGCAGTAACTAGTGGTAAAAAATGTGGTACTGGAATTGGACTTGCTCAGGTTCGTAGCACCCTGCAGTTCAGCAATGGTAATCTAACAATTGAGTCTAAGATTGGTTATGGGACCAAAATAACATTAACTTTTCCCAGGGTCGAACCGGCCAGGTGGATAGTAAAGGAGATCAACCTAAACAAGGGTGATACGGTTGTTATTTTAGATGATGATTTGTCTATTCATGGGGCTTGGAAAACACGATTTGATCCTTATAGAACCGATATTCAACTACAACATTTTAAACTATACAAAGAAGCGGTTGAATTTATTGAAACCGCGGCCACAAAGGATAAAATATTTTTTTTGTCTGATTTTGAGCTAATCAATCAAGAGTTAAATGGCTTGCAAGTCATAGAACAACTTGCTATGCAACCGCGTTCTATTCTTGTAACGAGCTACTATGGGAATCAAAATGTGCAAGATCTTGCCAACAAGAGTGGGGTGAAGATTTTACCCAAACAGCTTGCGTCGGATATTCCTATAAATATAACAGAAAAAAAAGATGGGAAAGATTCTAAAAAAGTAGATGTAGTTATCGTAGACGATAATCAGCTATTTACAGACTCCCTAGCTAGCTTTTTGAAAGACAAAGACATTGTAGTAGATGCGTATTACAGCCCAAAAACTTTCCTGGAAAATTTATCTCAATATACCAAAGATATAAAAATATGCTTGGACAATGATTTTCATGATCACATAACTGGTATTGCGCTGGCTAAAAAACTAAATGAAGCAGGATACACACAATTGTACATGCTTTCCGGAAAGAGTTTTGAAAAAGGAGAGGTTCCAAATTATCTAACAGTGCTACTTAAGAGTGACATGGAGGATATTAGTAAGTTGATTTAAATGATAAACGTTAACAAAAGTCATATAAACAAGCTTTGTATTCGGACAAAGAAGTCGTAAACGCCCCCACATATCCCTCCACTGGATTCAACGCTTCTAATGACCAATTTTTTGTATCAAATTCTATATCAGCAACATGTAATTGCAATTTTCCTTCTTTTTTACTTGAAACCTCGACTGAAAAACCATCAAGTGCGCAAAACAGTCCCTTACCCAATGCCTTGATAAAAGCCTCTTTGCGCGACCAGCAGTTAAAAAAAGCGCGCAACTGTTGGTCCTGGGGCAAAGCTAGCAACTCCATGTTCTCTTTTTTAGAAAAAAATCTTTGTGCAATAGGAGCAAAGTCGAAATCATTACGGATAAATTCTATGTCAACCCCAACCGGTTGATTCATGGCAAAGATAAATAAAGCCCAATCACGAGAATGCGAAATATTAAATTGGAGCTCAGAAGACTCAAGATGAAGTTTACCATGTTGGTTTTGTTGGAACGTCAAATCTTGGGGGTTGGTTTGTAAATATTTAGCCAATAAATATCTCAAGATCCCACGAGCAGTAGTAAAATTATTTTTCGCATGTTCTGCAATAAACTTATCCGCGCGCGCTTTTTCTTGAGAATTAAGCAAGGCCGATAGTTGAGCCAATTCCTCTTTGTTGCGTTTAAGCGGCGCACGCCAAATGTGAACTTGATTGGTTCGCAAAATTGGAAAAGTTTGTGGTGATTGCCAGGGCATACAGAGATAACTATACCCGACTGTGCAAATAATCCAAACGTAATTTTGTTGGCCTAGCATCGCGTGGCCAAAGGACTACACGGTATTGCTAATTCTGATTTTTATCGTTTTACTTAGCCATCACACAATCACATGTATGCAAGCCATATACACACCAAGGAGCTGTTATGAAAATAATTACATATGATCAAGTTAAAGCCAAGATTGTTGAAATTAGAAACCAAAAAGTTATTTTGGATAATGATGTGGCTGATCTGTATAAAGTTGAAACAAAAAGAATTAACGAGGCGGTGAAAAATAATCCACGTAAATTTCCATGTGGGTACATCATGAAGTTGTCTAATTTCGAGTGGGAAGAGGTGAGGTCGAA
>CAZMGW010000004.1:5857-11234 GCA_964565935.1 uncultured Coxiellaceae bacterium | reverse complement strand
ATTATGGAATTAGATGACTCTGAATGGGAAGGTCGAAATTTTCGACCTCACCTCTTGGTGGAGGACGAGCTTATAAACCGAAAGCTTTTACTGAACGTGGTTTATATATGCTCGCTACAATTCTTAAGAGTCCCCAAGCTGTCGAAACAACGATTGCCATTATTGACACTTTTGCTCAACTTAAAGAATTAACTAAAGAAGTATATCGATTTGCCAAAGCCACAAATGATGCACAAAGAGTAAAAATATTTGAAAATGGTACTGAGATAATTTCTGATTTACTAGGTAATGATCTAACCGTTAGTCAACATGAAACCACCTTCAAAATTAAGCTGCCATTCTTTGAGATCGCTAGAAAAATAACCCGGGTAAAAAAATAAGACCAGAAGTTTTTATCCAGTGGTCTCTATGCCTTGTTGTCCATCGTTCTATACCCGACTGTGTAAATAATCCAAACGAAGTTTTTCTGGATGCTTTTCAATTGCATATCTAAGCATGGTGCGGGGCATATTTTGGTAATGCTCGCGCAAAAAATTATCCAGAACCGCGAAATCACGCTTACCAATCTCGCGCAGCATCCAACCCGAAGCTTTGTGAATCAAATCTTCTTTATCAGACAGGGATTTTTTTGTCAGCGCCAGCGTCTCTTTAAAATAATTATTCCGGATAAAGTGCCAAGTGGCCACAATTGCAATGCGTCGCTTCCATAAACTTCTTGCGGTAATTAATTTATGCAAAAAATTTTTATCTTTATCAAGTAAATAATGTCCAACAATTTGTGGTGCACTTAAGTCAACCAAATCCCAATTGTTGATCCCAGCAATATTGGCAAAATAAAAATTATAAATTTGTTTTTGTTGTCGAATATCGGCGTTTTTATATTGTAAAACTAAAATCAGAAGTGTAGTTAATCTTTCCTCATGTATAGATGAAGCTAACAAGATTTTGAGGTCGGCCAGGGATAAATCGCAGTGGGTTTTAGCTAATTGGCGTTGTTTAGGCACTACTATTCCCAAAAACTTATCGCCTTCCCCGTACTCGCCTTTACCAGTTTTAAAAAAACGTTGTAAAGTCATAGTCTTAATCGGACAAGCCAAGGCGCGTAAATCGTTGCGAATTTTTTTTAATGAGCTCATAACATTTTCTCAACAATTTTGTTACAATCTTTCGTGATTTTAGCTCGATTTAAAATTAACAACCACAAAATAATTTTACGAGGAAATCCCATGTCTACCACTCCTGAGTTAATGGCACAAAAAGCGTGCGAAGCCATGAAAAATGCTTATGCACCATATTCTAAGTTTCACGTTGGCGCCTGTGTACAAGCTGAAGATGGTACATTATTTACCGGGTGTAATGTTGAAAATGCCGCCTATGGTCCAACCAATTGCGCAGAACGTACTGCTATTTTTTCCATGATCGCAGCTGGCAAAAAGCGGATTAAAGCAATCGCTGTTGTTGGTGGTTCTGGCGATGTATTATGCACCCCTTGTGGTGTTTGTCGTCAGGTAATTCGTGAATTCGCCGCGCCAGATGCACCGATTTATCTTTGCAACCCTCGCACCCAAAAAGTTGTCAAAACAACCAATATTGCCGAGTTGTTACCAGACTCTTTTGGCCCAGAAAGTTTAATTTAAATATAGGGAGAAACAACAATGCCTATCGCCAATGCAAATATTAAAAAATGCGCCGAAATTATTGCTAAACGAGCTCCAGGGTTCAAACCAAAACTTGGTATAATTCTTGGTTCTGGTCTTGGTGCGATATCTGATCAAATTCAAAATGCGGTTGTTATTGATTATAAAGAACTTCCTGGTTTCTATGTGACCAACCTTGAGGGACACTCCAAAAGAATGCATCTGGGGATGTTAAAAGGTGTTCCGGTGGTTTGTCTTGAAGGACGCACTCATTATTATGAAGGAGATGGCGCGACCGAATCCATCCGCACCATTATTCGAACCCTAAAATTTATTGGTTGCGATACATTATTGACGACCAATGCTGTTGGTTCATTGCGGGTTGAAAATGGCCCTGGAAATCTGATGGTAATTGAAGATCAGATTAATTTTACTTTCCAAAATCCTTTGATTGGGCCAAATGACGACGAATTTGGTGAGCGCTTTGTTTCGATGGATAATGCGTATGACTCTGAATTAAGACAGAAATTAATAGATATTGCCAAAAAATCAAACATACCATTGAGTTCTGGCGTATTTGTTGCGACTTCTGGGCCAACTTTTGAGACACATGCGGAAATTAGAATGTATAAAATGTTGGGCGCGCATGCCGTCGGTATGTCAACCGTGCCGGAAACTATGGTTGCCAGACACTGTGGTTTGAAAGTGGCTTCTGTTTGCGCTATTACCAATCTTGGCGCTGGTTTGAGCACAGAAATTATAAGTCATGAAGGGACGCTGCGAGGGGCAAAATTAGCCACCGACCACTTGATCAAATTATTTTTAGCGTTTATTGAAGAAATGTAGAAAAAACAAATGATTCGAAGAATGTGGTTGTTGCAAATAGAGATTTGATTGCTTGCTTTCTGTTGCAAATTTTATATTATCCTAAATAAAGAAGTTGCAACCGTAGCGAGAGCGTTTAAGATATTGAAGATAGCTATTTTCTTTTGAAAATTTTTACGAGACAGTAGCCCCCACTACGGGGAAGTAAAAATTTTCAAAAAAAATAGCTAGATTCGTTATATTAAACGCTCGCAGTAGGTTGCAACTGCTTTATTTAGGATTGTGTACCAACTAAACTTTAATTAGGAGATCAAAAATGGCTGATGCATTAGGTATGATTGAAACAAAGGGCTTTATTGGCATGGTTGAAGCAGCAGATGCAATGGTTAAAGCTGCCAAAGTCGA
The DNA here is from genome assembly GCA_964565935.1 of uncultured Coxiellaceae bacterium. Taxonomy (GTDB): domain Bacteria; phylum Pseudomonadota; class Gammaproteobacteria; order UBA9339; family UBA9339; genus JBAXAM01. Next base: position 8,367 of record CAZMGW010000004.1, on the reverse strand, counting down.
GCTAATTGGTTATGAAAAAATTGGCGGTGCTTATGTTACCTCGATTGTTCGAGGCGATGTTGCTGCAGTTAAAGCAGCTACTGAAGCTGGCGCACGAGCTGCAAGTAAAGTTGGCGAGTTAGTTTCCGTCCACGTCATCCCAAGACCACACGACAATATCGATATGGTTCTACCTTTGGGCAGACAGATCAAAAAAGCAAAATAAGTTCAGCTTTGAAGATGCTGAATGTCTCATAAACCCAGCCCAAGTGGAGCTTTGTGGGGCTGGGTAACGGATAGATTAACGAAATGATGTTTTTATATTTGAGCTGGGGAGCAAGCCTATGCAACTTGGAAAAATCGTGGGTACGGTAGTTTCAACTAGAAAAGACGAAAAGCTCGAGGGCTTGAAACTCCAAATCGTCAAATTTATTAATACCGATGGCTCTTTTACTGGCGGATTAGTAGTCGCTGTTGATTCTGTGGGCGCTGGTATTGGCGAAGTGGTATTAGTTGCCGCTGGAAGTTCTGCACGCCAAACTCAGGTTACCAAAGACAAACCAGTAGATACCGTAATCATGGCAATAGTTGACGAGCTTGAGGTGGAAGGCAAAAACGCCTACAGCAAATAATTGTTTCCATATCAACCAAATCTTGGTCCCTAAACTATGATTTCTGATAATCAAATAGCTTCTATTATTGATCGCGTAGTTGAACAACTCGCCACACCGTCTCACAAGGCAGAAAGAACATTTGTAAAGAGCCAAGCGCCAAGCGCGCCTTCTTTTTATACTGGTGATGCCCTTGGTTGTTTTACAACCATCGAAGAAGCAATTATTGCCGCAGAAAAAGCCTTTCTTGAATACAAAGAAGTTTCTGTTGAACAGCGTAAAAAAATCATCGCTGCTATTCGCGAACTCTGTTTAGAAAATTTAACTACTCTTGCGCGTTTGGCGTTAGACGAAACTGGAATGGGCAGATTTGATGATAAAATCCGCAAAAATGAAGTCGCTATTAACCAAACGCCAGGAACGGAAGATCTTGAGCCAATAGCTTTTACCGGAGACTATGGCTTAACCCTGCTAGAACGAGCGCCTTATGGAGTTATCGGTTCAATCACTCCAAGTACCAATCCATCAGAAACCATCATCAACAACACGATTAGCATGATTGCTGGCGGTAACGCAGTGGCGTTTAATCCGCATCCTGGTGCGAAAAAAACCTCCGTGTTTACCGTTAATTTAATCAACAAAGCGATTATTTCTGCTGGCGGTCCACCAAACTTAATAACAACTGTGGCCAACCCAACTATCGAATCTGCAAATACTTTAATGACGCATCCCAAAGTCGGTTTGCTAGTCGTTACCGGTGGGCCGGCCGTGGTGGCTTCTGCGATGAAATCTGGCAAAAGAGTGGTCGCAGCCGGGCCGGGAAACCCACCGACGGTGGTTGACGAAACCGCTGATATCGATAAAGCTGCCAAAGATATCGTTACCAGTGCCAGCACCGATAACAATATTATTTGTGTGGTCGAAAAAAATATTATTGCAACTAAAGCTTGCGCTGATGAGTTGAAAAAGGCGCTGATCAAACATGGCGCTGTTGAGTTGAATAGCTATCAAGCCAGCAAACTAGAAAAAATTATTGTTGATAATGGCCATCCAAACAAAAAGTGGGTTGGTAGAGATATCCAGTTGATTTTAAAACAAATCGACATGGGTGTGGGGCCAGAAAAACGCTTGGCAATAACCGAAACTGACGCCAATCATCCATTTGCTAAACTCGAATTATTAATGCCGGTATTGCCGTTTATTCGTGCCAACAACATCGATGAGGCAATTGATATCGCTTATAAACTGGAAGATGGCTGCTTCCATTCCGCATCGATCCATTCGCGCAACATTGATCACCTGCATCGCATGGCGGTGAAAATGAACACGGCTATTTTTGTTAAAAATGGACCAACTTTGGCTGGTTTGGGTTTGGGCGGTGAAGGTCCGGCGTCGTTCACCATCGCTGCACCGACAGGCGAAGGCGTGACAACCGCGAGGCATTTTACGCGTACGCGGCGGTGTGTGGTTAGTGGGCATTTTAGAATTGTGTAATAATTTATCACGCCCCTTCAGGGCTTGTAATTCCAGGGGTCCCCATCACCCAGCCCTGCGACTCGCAAACAACGCGAGTCTTGGACTGGGCTGGTGAGGCCTATAGCCCCTTTGGGGCATAATTGTTATTTTGTTTAGGTTTGGTTTGGATTTTTTTGCATCTCATATCCAGGCCTACGCCGCAAAAAACGCGGCTTAGCTTGGGTTTGGCTGGTGAGGCCTATAGCCACTTTCGGGGCAGAATTGTTGTTTTGTTTTTTGAACTATTTTTGTAGGTAGAATTTTCAGTGTTTATTTTTGCAGAGCGTTTAAAAATCAGTTTAGCTCCGAATGAGCAAAATACTTCACCGGTCGAGTCGAATGAAGCAAAAGGTGTAAATTTAAAATAAAATTCAGCTCCGAAGGAGCAAAAGGCTTCACCAGCCC
>CAZMGW010000004.1:0-5847 GCA_964565935.1 uncultured Coxiellaceae bacterium | reverse complement strand
AAGGCTTGCGTAGCAAGCCGCAGGGCTGGGTGAGATGTAAAGAATAAATTAAAGCTCCAAAGGAGCGGAATAAAAAATTAACAAAAATCATGACCACATCACCAGCCCAAATAGTTCAAAAGGTAAAATCTGCAGGCATTATCGGTGCTGGTGGTGGCGGTTTCCCAACGTATGTAAAACTCCAAGCCAAAGTCGACACTATTATTGCTAACGGATCCGAGTGTGAACCCCTGTTGTCCAGCGATTTTTCCATGATGAAACGTCGACCAGATTGGTTGGTCGAGGGCGTTAAAATCGCGATGCAAGCAACTGGCGCCAAGAACGGAATTATTGCGCTCAAAGAGCACTACCACGACGCCATTGACGCAATCAAAAAAGTTTTGCCAGCAGATGGCTCTATTAAACTGCACTTGCTTGAAAATTATTATCCAGCCGGCGATGAATTTTTATTGGTTTATGAAGTAACCGGCAAAGTAATTCCTGAGGGAGGCATTCCGCTCAATGTTGGTATCGTGGTGAGCAACGTGATTACCCTGATGCAAATATATCAGGCGATCAATGGCAAACCAGTTACCGAGCGAACAGTGACTTTGGCCGGAGAATTTAATGAGCCCAAAGTCGTTACGGTGCCTATTGGTACTACCTATGAAGACCTCATCAAAATTGCCGGCGGTTTAAAAAGTGACGACGTGGTTTTGATTGATGGCGGTCCGATGATGGGCAAGATTGTCAGTGATTGGAGTCAGGGCATCGCTAAAACCACCAGTGGCGTTTTGGCTTTCCCAAAAGATCATTTTATTGTCCGAATGGCAGAGCAAACATTACCGCAAACCATAAAACGTTCTAAATCAGCATGTTGTCAGTGTTTTCGTTGTAGCGATCTTTGTCCGCGCAATTTGATCGGGCACGAGATTTATCCACATATGACAATGCGCAGCCTCGACTATAATCAAGCCGATCCTTCAAAGCACATCACCTCAGCTTTTTTGTGCAGCCAATGCGGGGTTTGTGAGTTAATCGCTTGTGATTTTATGCTGCTGTCGCCACGCAAAATTTTTGCGGCATATCGTAAAGAGCTGGTTAAAAAAGGGGTGAAGAATCCGCACACTCGTACCAAAATCACACCAAATTCACAATTTGCGAACCGAAAAATTTCGATCCCCATGCTTTTGAAAAAATTGGATTTAGTTAAATATGATGTTGAGCTGCAATATGAAGAAGGCGTGCAGCCGGTCAAAAAAGTGCGAATCCCTTTAAACAAGCACGCCGGTCGTCCAGCATTGCCTCAAGTCAAAACAGGACAAAAAGTAAAAATGTGTGATATTATCGCCAGCACGCCAGATGATGCGTTAGGCGCGGTTTATCACGCGTCGATTGGTGGTAAAGTTACCGAAATAAATAACGAGTGGATAGAGATTTCTTGATAAAAATTATGAATAAATTTATTACAAACAAAATTCTATACTTTGCTGTGACTATTGGGTTATGCAGTACTGCTTTTTGCGGTCAAGGTGTGGATGTGGCAACAGAAACTGATGCAGATGCCCAGGAAGTTGTAGTGGAAGTAAAAACTAGATTAATGGACATTGCTATAGATGAAACGAAAATGTTAGAACCAATGAGTACAGTTTCGGGTAAAGGAAAAATGTATGAACCAGCAAAATACCCACCATCTTTCATCGTGCTACATTATGCCGTCACAACAACCATGGGTCAGACAGTAAATGCATATTATGGCGCCGGTGTTTCTGCTCATTTTACTGTTGATAAGGATGGAAAGATTTATCAACATGTTGACGATGGGAATGTGGCGTACCATGCCGGTATATCCTATTGGCAAGGCAAATATAGCGTAAATTGGTATTCGATAGGTGTAGAACAGGTTAATACGGGCTGGGATGTTGATAATAAAAAATGGAAAGAGCCACGATCACCTTCTAAACAAGCAGATGGAAAAGCTTGGGAAACGTGGTCGGAATCACAAGTTGAATCAGTAGCGAAATTAATTAGATTTTTATCTGAACGAGATGGCACTAAGCCATGGAATATAATTGGGCATTCTGATTGTTCTTGCGGCAGGAAAGTTGATCCGGGTCCATTTTTCCCTTGGAAAAGGCTGCGCGATACGTATGGCGTCGGTTTTTGGCCCGAAGAGGATGAAGCCATAACTACAGAACTAACAACCAAATTAAATAGCAAAGATTATATTCAGCTACTTCACGCGCTTGGGTATCCCATAAAGGGGTTTGAGTGTTCTGTTAGAAACACTGAGGAATTAAAATGCGTGTGGGCGCCAGAAAAAATAGAGACAAAGATGGGCGAAATGAGGAGTATGAGTGAAAGACTAACCGATCCTGAAACCATAAGTGCATTTCAGTACCATTACATGCAAGATAAATTCGAGAGAGACCCTGCATATAGGTCTGGAGATTTGGATGTTGATACTCAAACTATGATCTTGAGATGCATTAAATCTATAATGAAACAATCTGATGATTATTACTCCTTAGAGAAGCTTAAAAAGCTTCGTACAGAAGGTGTTTTGTCTGATTCCGCAAAACAGGTAGTAGAAGGTTTTGCACAAAGTTTAGGATTGAATTTAGATGCACAAGATAAAGGAACGCGGACTGATTTATAAAAAAATAGCTATTATGAAAGAACCAGCACTCGGATTAATTGAATTCAAATCAATCGCAAAAGGCATTTTTGCCACTGATGCTATTGTCAAAAAAGCGCAGGTGCGGGTTTTGAACACCAACCCGGTGTGCCCAGGAAAATATTTGGTGATATTTGCCGGTGAAGTGGCCGATGTTGATGAGGCGTTGAAAGCAGGGCTTGCGACTGGTGGTGATATGGTGATTAATGACCTATTTTTGCCACACTTGCACCAAGATGTTATCCCCGCGATTTCTGGGGCAACAAAAATAGAAAAATTCGGCGCTCTTGGTATAATCGAGGCCTTTTCGGTGGCATCGTGTGTCGCCGCAGCAGATATTGCGGCCAAAAACGCGCCGGTTCAATTGGTTGAAATAAGATTGGCCAACGGTTTGGGCGGCAAAGCATTTTTCGTGATGACTGGAGAGCTGACTGATGTTGAATCTTCAGTTGCCGCGGCTAAAGATTACATCAAAGCGGAAGGATTGTTGGCGGGATGTGAGATTATTGCCGCACCGCATATCGATTTGATAAATAAAGGGGTGTATTGGTAGAGTTCTAATTATGGAGCGTAAATACGCGCGTTCATGTGCACCACTCGACGATGTTGTTTTAGGGACGCCGTGAATACGCTCCTTCCGGCTCGCATTCGGCATCCTGCCTCATAGCGCCCCAAAACAATATCATCTCGGATGCACATGCTGCGCTACTGAGCTGGAGCAACAGGACTGGGTGAATGTACAATTGGGAGTTGAAAAAAGGTAAAAAATGCAGCTAGCTAAAGTAATTGGCACGGTGGTTGCCACCACAAAAGATCCGGCGCTTACTGGATTAAAAATAATGATGATTCAGCCGTTGACCGACAGCTTGAAGAACTCAGGCGGTCCAATCGCGGCTATAGATGTGGTGCAAGCTGGGGTTGGCGATCTGGTGCATTGGGTTACCGCGCGTGAAGCGGCGCTGGCGCTTCCTGATTCTTTTGTTGCAGTAGATGCTGCTATTACGGGAATTGTGGACCAAGTTAACTCGAGTAGTGATGGGATAAAAGACAAACGAGAGATCTTTGAGAGTAATTAAAATATGATATTGGGTTATGTAAAAGGCAACGTGGTTGCAAGTGCAAAATATCCCTGCTTTGAAGGGCAAAGGTTGCTTATTGTTCAACCTATTGACGAAAAAGGTGACGACAAGGGCGATTCGTTCTTGGCTTGTGATAGCGTTCAAGCTGGTCCGGGTGACGTGGTTTTGGTTGAGCGTGAAGGCAACACCGCGCGGCAAATTTTGGGAACCCCAGACGATCCGTTTCATTCGGTTATCGTTGGGATTGTTGATAGAATAACCACTGAAAAATAAAACATTTTAAAGAAGAAAGATATGCTCATTGTATTCAAGTTTTCTGGATATGCTGGTTGTGGAACGCATACCCTTCGAAAATTGAATTTAGGCGCGAAGACAAGCTACGAGCGTCCGGAGTTTACTTTTTTCGTAAATGAGGAGCGCGAGTAGCGCAGACGACAACGCATAAATTCAATTAGCGAAGGGTATGACCATGACAGACAAAATCGATGAATTGGTAGATTTAATCACCAAACGCGTAACTGAGCGTCTTCAAACAATGAATGCCGCGCCAAGTTACGGCGAACGTAAAACCAGCGATTGCGTGAACTCGCAAGGATCCTGCACCAACTGCGGTCTTTGCGTGGTCAAAAAGCCAGAAGCTGTTGATAATATTATTAATTTTGGAGCTTCTCGTATCGGCGCCAATGCTGGGGTTGGAAAGATCGATACAAAAATGGCAAGCATGATTGACCACACTTTGCTTAAGCCAGACGCTACCCAAGCTGAGCTCACAAAAATTTGTACTGAAGCCAAAGACTATCACTTTGCAACTGTATGCGTTAACTCCAGCAACATCCCTTTTGTCGCGCGCCTGCTCAAAGGCAGCGACGTTAAAGCAATTGCAGTTGTCGGCTTTCCTCTAGGAGCTGCAACATCGCAAGCCAAAGCTTTTGAGGCTAAAGAAGCCATCCATGCCGGCGCTGAAGAAATTGATATGGTCATTAACATTGGCGCAATTAAATCTAAAGATTATAAAACGGTTTACGAGGACATCAGACAAGTAGTTGAAGCTTCGAAGCCATACGCAGTTAAAGTTATTCTCGAAACTTCAAATCTCGATCACGATGAAAAGGTTTTGGCATGCGCACTGTCAAAAACTGCCGGCGCGGCTTTTGTGAAAACCTCGACTGGATTTGGCTCTGGTGGTGCGACTGTGGAAGATATTGCTCTCATGCGCAAAATTGTTGGTGAGAATATGCATGTTAAAGCTTCTGGTGGAATTCGCACCAAAGAAGATGCGGAAAAAATGGTGAATGCTGGAGCAGACCGAATTGGCGCTTCGGCTAGCGTGGCAATTGTGACAGGTAAACAAGCGAAAGCGGGTAACTACTAACTAATTAAAGGATCAAACAAATGGCAAATCCTACTTTTGAATTACGTACTCTAACGTTTTTGGACAGTCTGCAACCGCAGTTGGCTCATTTTATTCCAGAAGAGGAGATGGTACATGCCCCTGCAGAATACGATGCGATGTTAATTATCGAGATTGCACCCTCAATGGAAATCCACGCGATGGTTGATTTGGCGCTGAAGCGCACCCAAGTACAGCTTGGTGCATTAGTTACCGAAAGATATTTTGGTCAACTGTTTTTGCAACATGCTGATCAAGGTGAAGTAATCGAGGCGGGGCGAGAAATTATGCGCGCAACCGGTCTTGATGAAAATAGCCGCGCTAAAATTGAAGTTTTGACCAACAAAATTATCCGCAGCGTTGAACCGGATCACGCGGCCTATTTTAATATTGACGCTAAAAACAACAAAGTAAAACCAGGTGAGTCAGTTTTGCTTATAGAAACAACTCCAGCCGCATATTCGGTCATTGCTTGCAATGAGGCTTTGAAAGCCGCAAATGTAAAGCTGATAACAATTAGACCTTACGGAGCCACAAGTAGATTGATTATGAGCGGGCTAGAATCAGAAATCGATTCGGCTGCCGAAGCTGCGCTTAAGGTGATCGACAAATTGAACGAAATGCGGGCTAATAAAAATCATAAGCAACTAGGTTCTTAACGCTATTTGAATAATGGGTAGCCGCAAGCTTTAGCTTGCGTGAGTTTGGCACAGTTTCGATAG
>CAZMGW010000003.1:0-61031 GCA_964565935.1 uncultured Coxiellaceae bacterium | reverse complement strand
CCCGCGTAAAAACTTCATATCAGCAAAAACTAGTACCGGTAGCCGCAGACTTTAGCCTGCGTGGCATAGTAAGACACAAGCTATAGATTACGTCCTTCTGCCTGTACCTATTCCAGCATAAACAAGAACTGACACTATAAACATAATTTAGTAATTTTCAATCCCTATAAAAAATCTAGCAAAATCAGAATTTATCAATTTGTTTTTACGGGATAACTTATTGTTTTTAATTATTTTTAACCAAATCGGGCCAAGCGGTTTTAAGATACATATACATAGACCATAAAGTCATACCTGCCGCCAAATACAACAAGATAGTTCCCAAAATCAAAAATTTAACCCCATAGGCTGGATGATGAAGCAATAACGAGCCAACGGCAAACATTTGTAATGTTGTTTTGATTTTAGCAACTCGACTCACCGCAACGCTAGTCTTTTTGCCAATTTCTGCCATCCACTCACGTAATGCAGAGATAACGATTTCTCGACCAATAATTACTGCAGCTGGAATTGCAATATACGCACTACCCATTTCTGCAACAATCAAAACCAAGGCAATTGAAATAATTAACTTATCCGCTACAGGATCCAAAAATGCACCGAATTTGGTTGTCTGGTTCCAATTACGAGCTAAATACCCGTCCAACCAGTCAGTCAACGAAGCAATAGCAAAAATAATTGCTGCCAATAAGTGGCCAAAACTCCCAGGCAAATAGAATGCAACCATAATAGCGGGAATCAAAATGATACGAAAATAGGTTAATAACGTTGGAAAATTCATTTTCAACTTCTCACTTAAAACCTCATAATCACGGATTGTACGGCATTGCTAAGATGCATGCAAATACTCATAAATCCGTTCGGCCAAACTACGATTTATGCCTTTTACTTTTAGCAAATCGTCGATACCGGCCCCTTTAAGCTCTGTCAGTCCCCCAAAATGCCTCAGAAGCGCCGCCTGTTTTGCTTTACCAATTCCATAAATATTAGCCAAAACCGACCGACGACGGATTTTTACCATCTTTTTTCGATGTCCACTAATCGCAAACCGATGCGCTTCATCACGTATCTGCTGAATAAGATGCAACGCCGGATCTTGAGGCGCTAAAACCAATGGGGCATTTCTTCTCCAAACGTAAATCTCCTCAAAACCAGGTTTACGCTCTTTACCTTTAGCAATTGCCATCAGTAAAACATTGGTGATCTGCAGTCGATGCAACACCTGCACCGCTGCATTGAGCTGTCCTTTACCCCCATCAATCATTATCAAATCGGGTAAATTTTGGGAATCCGCATAACGACGCAACAACGCCTCGCGGAGCGCGCCATAATCATCGCCCGCACTTGCAGTCTTAACATTAAATCGACGATACTCGCTTTTATCGCTACCTTTTTCATTAAACACAACGCATGCCACCACTTGCGCTTCACCCATAGTATGGCTTACATCAAAACACTCAATCCGGCTGGGCAACATTGGCAAATGTAACGCCTTCTTAAACTGTAAAAGCCGTTCCGAATAATTCATGGCGCTGGTTAAGCGTATCTGCAGCGCATTTTGCGCATTGGCTTCGGCGATAGCTATCAGCTGCTTTTGTACTCCTTTGGTATGATCTGACACCAAAACTTTGCGCCCGACTTTTTCACTCAACACAGCTGCATATTGCAACCTATTGGGTAGCTTTGTATTAATCAATATCTTATCTGGAACCAAAGCCTCAACATCGCCTTGCAAGTAATGCTGCGCCAAAAAAGTCTCCAAAATTTCCTCCGGGGTTGGAGTAAATTTATTCACTGCCGGAAAATACGACTTGTTCCCAAGGACCAACCCATTGCGTACCAACAAAACATCAACACAAACTGCACCATCTTGTTGAACAGCCAGAGCGATCACATCCAAATTGCCACTCTCTTTCGTTATCGCCTGCTCCTGCTGCACTTTGCGGATGCTGGTTATTTGGTCGCGATAATTAGCCGCCTGCTCATAGTTCAAATTAGCAGCCGCGGTGTCCATTAGATCGGTAAGTTTTTGCACCACATAATCACTTTTGTTACCCAAAAACTGCTCAACAAATTTGACTTGTGCCGCATACCCTTCTTTATCAACACAACCAACGCACGGCGCACTGCACAATTTAATTTGATAAAGCATGCAAGGACGAATGCGATTGCGGAAAAAACTGTCACCGCAAACTCGTAACTTGAATATTTTTTGCAACAAATCCATAGTTAAATTAACTGCCTTAGCACTTGGGAACGGCCCAAAATATCTGCCCTGATTTTTTTTAATTGCTCCACGATAGACACTCAGACGCGGAAGCTCATGATTAGACAATAATAAATAAGGGAAAGATTTATCGTCTTTGAATAAAATATTGTAATGCGGTTTTAGCGTTTTGATTAAATTGCTTTCAAGAAGCAAAGCCGCATTTTCATTAGGAGTAATAATGACTTCAATGCTTTTTACTTGCGCCATAAAGGCGCTTGTTTTGGGATCTTTAACGGAATAAAAATAACTGCGCAGACGCTTTTTTAGATTTTTAGCTTTGCCGACGTACAAAACCTTGTGCCCAGCATCATACATTTGATAAACACCGGGTTTATTTGGCAAAGATTTTAAGAATTGTTGCGGGTCACTCCCACTATCGATAAACATCTTTCTATCGCCCACGTAAAAACAACTTATCTAAATCTGCCATGGTGAGCCTCACCCAGGTGGGGCGCCCATGGCCGCACTGATCGCCACGCGGGGTATGCTCAAGCTCACGCAATAACGCATTCATTTCATTAATATTTAATTTGCGTCCAGCCCGCACGCTACTGTGACACGCCATAGTAGATAAAATTTTGCTAATGCTTTTAACAATGCTATCAAAACTTTCGTGGGTTAATAAATCGGCCACAATATCGCGGATTAATTGTTCAACATCAGCATCTTGCAATAAAACCGGAACTGCGCGAATCAAAACCTTCTCTGGGCCAGATCGGGTCACGTCAAAACCCAGTTTTCGCAAGATTTCCAGGTTAGACTCGATACAATTAATTTCAGTTTGATTCAAACTGACGGTTAACGGTAACAACATGATTTGCGAGGCAATCCCCGCGGTATCGTAAGCAGCTTTTAATTTTTCGTAATTGATTCTTTCATGCGCCGCATGTGCGTCCACCAAAATTAGCCCGTCGGCATTTTGCGCTAAAATATAAATATTATGCAATTGCGCCAAGGCAAATCCCAAAGGTGACTCAACTGCTTTCTCGGTTGGCGTTTCTTTAACTAGCGAAATATTTTTTTGAGCAAACGATGTGAGGGTTTCGTAGACAGCGCTTTCTTCAGCGGCAACCAATGGCAATGACTGTTGTTTTGCTGCAAAAGCAAATTCCCTCTTTGCGGAAGCGGGAGCTTGAACCGGAGCATGCGCTTTAGGAGCAACTGAACTAACCTCTTGGCTAACGCTGCATTTGCCCACAGCCAATGCCTCTTGCAAGCTTTTTGCAATAAAATCATGCACTAACCTGCCTTCACGAAACCGTACTTCAGCCTTCGTTGGATGAACGTTAACATCAACTAACTCTGGATCAACGCTTAAATATAACACAACCGCCGGGTAACGCTGCTGGTAAATCACATCCTGATAAGCTTGGCGTATGGCATGTGATAGGGTTTTATCCCTCACCACTCTTCTATTAATATAAAAGTACTGCAAATCTGCCTGGCTACGAGTGTATGTGGGTTTCGATATCCAACCAGCTAGATGTAAACCACTCAAGCCAGCATCTATCGCCAACGCATTTTGAATAAATTCTTTCCCAACTATTTTTCCAACCCGAGCCGTCTTTTCTTTTGGTGTGGTTGCGGGTGGCAATTGTAAAATTATTTTTTCATTATGTTTCAATAAAAAACCGACGTCAAAACGACTAAGCGCGAGGCGATTGACTATCTCCGAAATGTGATTTAATTCGGTTTGTTGGGTGCGCAAAAACTTGCGGCGCGCAGGTACATTAAAAAAGAGATCAAGAATTTCAACTGTAGTTCCAACAGGATGCGAACACGGCTGCAATTCTGCCGCTTGAGAATTGCCTTCGGCAGTGATTTGCCAACCGGATGCCACATCAACAGTGCGGGAAACCAGTTTAAAACGAGAGACAGAACAAATGCTTGCCAATGCTTCACCGCGAAATCCTAGGCTCTCGATATGCTCCAAATCATCCAACACCTGAATTTTGCTGGTGGCATGCCGACTTAAGGCCAATCTCAAATCATCTTTATCAATACCACACCCATCATCGCGGATGCGAATTAATTTACTGCCGCCACTTTCAATTTCAATAACAACTTCTGTTGCCCCTGCATCAAGGCTGTTTTCAAGCAGTTCTTTCACCACAGAACTTGGGCGCTCAATAACCTCACCGGCAGCGATTTGGTTAACCAAATGAGAATCTAAAATTTTAATATTCATCAGTCCCACGCTTGCAAATTATTTTTACGTTTTATTTTTGCCAAATATGTTCCTTGCGGTGGTCGACGCATAAAATAAGACGTAACTCCGGTTGCCAAACAAGTGGCGATTTCTTGTTGATAATCAGAATCACGCAGCTTTTTTTCTTCGTCTGGCTCAGAAATAAAACCAGTTTCAACCAATAATGATGGGATATCAGGCGACTTCAACACCACAAACCCTGCTTGCTCAACTCGACGCGAATGAAGGCGGGCGATACGAGTTAATTTCCGCAACATCGATTCGCCAATTTCCAAACTCGAACTAATAGTTGCTGCTTGTGCCAAGTCAATCAAAACTGAACGTAACATTTCATTTTTATCAGAAATGGTCTGCCCCAACTCCGATTCATTTTCTTTTTCTGCCAACCAACGCGCCGCTTCACTGGTTGCCCCTCGTTGTGATAAAGCAAAAATTGAAACGCCATGCGAAGTCGCAGTATGCTTGAAGGCATCAGCATGCACGGCAACAAACATATCGGCTTTATATTTATGCGCAATACCTAAACGCTCACGTAACGTTATGAAATAATCACCATTTCTAGTAAGTACGGCACGAAATCCCTTAGCTTCATTTATTGTATTTTGCAATCGCTTGGCAACAGCTAAAGCAACATCTTTTTCCCGCGTACCGTTATACCCAATCGCGCCGGGATCTTTACCGCCATGGCCAGGGTCGATGACAACTACCACATCCCGCACTTTGCCTTCAGAAATATCTGGGGGCACATAATCTGTAACCTCATCTGGAGCCACCTCTGAAATCGGGGTTGGCTCTGGCTGATTTGTCGGCGCATTTGTGTTTGGGGTTTGTGGCTGTGCTATAACATCTAGAGCGGCTTTAGCTTTAGTATTAGGAAAATCAAGCACTAATCGATAAGGCTTTTGTAAAACAAAGTGCTGTGGTTTTGCCGGTTTTTTTAAACTCAAGGTCAGACGCAGATTTTTACCCAACTGCTCACCTTGCGCGGTGCTTATCGGTGTTTTATACAACCAGGTTTTATTAAGCAACCCAATAAGTTTGGCATTTTTGATATTAATAACTATTTTGCGCGGGGATTCTTGAATAGAATAATTAACCGGACCATTGGCATCGAATACCAACCGGATTTTCTGCGCATCTTCAGAAAAACGAAAATCGGTAATGCGAACAGAAGAAGCTAACGCGCCCTGCATGAGGCACATGGTAAATAAAAAAAATAGCAGCGTTTTAAGCCTGGACATTGTTATTATTCAATTTATTAATAATATTTTTACCCTTATCAGACCCGGCAACCAACCGCATCGCTCTTCCCTTCCCCTTTGCACCAAAATCAAAGTTACAAATCAAATCCGCCGCCGGCAAAAATCCCTTCCCTCGCTCCGGCCATTCTATCAAACAGACGCTTTGCGCGGTAAAATAATCTCTGCCGCCAATATACATAAACTCTTCGGGATTGATCAAGCGATATAAATCAAAATGATAGACTGACACAGCATCAAACTGATATGGCTCAAGCAAGGTAAAGGTCGGGCTACGAACGTGCCCCTGATGTCTAAATTTTCGTAAAAAGCCACGAACTAATGTGGTTTTACCAGCCCCAAGCTCTCCATGCAAATAAATTACACAGCCTGGCTCACACACGGCTGCAATAGCTGCGCCCAACTTTTGCATTGCGATAGAGGTTTTTATTGTGATTTGCATAAGAATAAACAACTACTTTGTCAAAACTTACGATTTTTTGCTTTTGGAACGGCCTCTTTTACATTGCTGTATACTACTAATTCTCCATCTGAAGCATCAGTAGTGGATCGCATGTAAAAGCAGCCGTTCCAACGCCAAATCCTAAGTTTTGACCTATCTAAACTCTAAATTTTATTGTAGCAATGCTGCCACCAGCACGGCCAAAGCAACCTGATACTTCTGCTATCTCCCCTTTGCGTAGCGATCCACCACCAAAGTATACGGTAATAAAATTAGCAGTATACAGCAAAGCAAAGGGGAGATAGCAGAGGTATTAAGGTTACTTTGGCAAAACAAAATCCTCACAATTAATATGCTGCAAAAGTCGGCTTATCCTAAATTCTCAACCTTGAACGCACTTTACAAATTGACAACCAAAATCTCTCTCACAACTGGCAATAAATCAAGCGCCAGCATCCCTCTTTCACCCTGCTCTGCTGCTATCACATCCCCGGCAGTCGCATGAACCACCACTCCCAAATTCGCCGCATCAAATAAACTTAGCCCTTGCGCCAATAAACCACCGATAATACCACTTAAAATATCACCCATACCACCACTTGCCATTCCCGGATTGCCAGCATCGCACAGCCGCACTGTTTCCCCCGATGCGGCAATTAAAGTCCCAGCGCCTTTTAAAACGCCAACGCCACCAAACTTATTTAACAACTTCTGCACCGCAACCAAACGATTCGATTGGATAGCTTGGCTAGTTGTATGCAATAGCTTTGCCGCCTCGCCCGGATGAGGCGTTAAAATCCAATTATCCCGCACTTGATGATTTAAAGCTAAAATATTCAGCGCATCGGCGTCAACAACCAACGGTTTTTTTATTGCTAGTACCTCATCAAACAGCATCTTACTCCAACTTGACGCGCCCAATCCTGGACCAAGCACTATTACGCTAGCTTTTTGCAATAAAGGCTGGAGCTGCTCTATCTCGCTTATGCCATGCGCCATAATTTCCGGCCTGGCAACATTGATCATTGCAACGTGCTCAGGTCTCGTCGCCACGCTAACCAAACCTGCTCCAACTCTAGCCGCTGCTTCTGCCGCCATACGCACTGCGCCGCCCATGCCATAGTCACCACCAACTACCAGCACATGACCAAAGTTCCCCTTGTGTGCGTTACAGGCGCGCGGTGGCAATGACTTTACTTCTTTAATTAAATCCAATAGTTGCGTGCAAGGCTTTGCCTGCGCAAACACTTTTTCTGGCAATTGCAAATCATCACAAATAATTTGACCGCTATAATCACGTGCTTGGCCAGTAAATAAACCAACTTTGTGGCCAATAAAAGTAATAGTTAAGTCAGCCCGAATAGCTGCTCCTAAAACATTCCCGGTATCTGCGTCAATACCCGAAGGCAAGTCAACAGCTATTACTGAGATTTCACTTGCATTAATGGCTTCGATCGCGACTCGGAACTGTGCTTTCACTTCACCAACCAAACCAGTTCCAAGTAATGCATCAACAATCACATCGCTTTTTTCCAGTTTTTCAGCGGTGAACATCGAAGTTTTGATTTTTAATTTTTGCGCTTTGCCGGCCGCTTTTTGCGCCGCGCCAGTCAAGTCTTTGGAAGGAACCAATTGTAAAATTTGCACATTCAATTTGGCCTTTTTGGCAAGACACGCTACCACATAACCATCGCCCGCATTATTTCCTTTGCCGCAAACAACAGTGATATTTTTTGCTTTGGGCCAATGTTTTTTTAATTCACGAAAGGTTGCCAAACCAGCACGCTGCATTAGCACGTCCACGCTGATGCCGTGATTTTTGATGGTGATCGTTTCTAGCTCACGGATTTGTTTGATTGAATATAACCAAGCGGAATTATTTGGCATAAACCCCTTGCGAAATGGATTACTGTAAAACTGGCGGAGAGGGTGAGATTCGAACTCACGGAGGGCGATACCCTCAACGGTTTTCAAGACCGCCGCTTTCGGCCGCTCAGCCACCTCTCCAGGATATGGATATGGCATCAAGTTCTTACAATCGACAACCATGATACATTGTCGATTGTAAGGACTTAATCCCAATTTTCAGTTTTTTGCCATGCCCTGAAAATTTATGCTATTATAATAATGCGTTATTAGTCAACTTATTAATGAGGTAAGAAAATGCAATTCGAAAACACCGGTTATGTTGTTGTAAACAAAAAAGAAGCCACCTTGACAAGCAATCAGGTATTACGCAAAACCTATTTTTTATTAAGCCTAACATTACTATTTAGCGCCACAATCGCCTTTATAACCATGGCTGGATTGCTTCCTATGCCAAGCCCAGCGCTCACCCTCATTGGCATGTTTGGGTTGATGTTCCTGGCACAATCTTTACGCAATAGCAAATGGGGCTTATCTGCCGTTTTTGCTTTTACCGGATTCATGGGTTATGCGCTTGCCCCATTATTAAGCATCTATCTTCATTCTTTCACCAACGGCGGTGCTTTAATTTTAACAGCCTTAGGCGGAACCGGAGCCATTTTCTTAGCCCTTTCGCTCTACACTTTAATCACCAGAAAAGATTTTAGTTACATGGCCGGTTTCCTGTTTGTGGCTATAACTGTTGCATTCCTTGCATCGATTGCTAGCATATTTTTTACCATGCCTCTGTTGCAAGTATTAGTATCCTGTGCGTTTATTTTGATAAGCTCCGGTTTGATTTTATTTCAAACCAGTCAAATCATTCACGGCGGCGAACGCAATTATATCATGGCAACCATTTCGCTTTACGTGTCACTATTTAACCTATTCATTAGCTTATTAAATGTTTTGAGTTTTTTTGGCGGCAGACGCAACTAAAAATTATGAAAAAAGGAATGCGCTTACTTTATATCTTAATAATAGGTCTCTTTGTCTCAACAGTGTTTGCTGGCGAATATCGCATGCCACCACCAGGTGATGATATCGTTGGCCAGAACTACACTATTACCGTACAAAGAGGCAATAGCTTAACCACAATTCGCGAAAGCCATGAGGTCAGTTACGACGAACTTCTTGAGGCCAATCCAAATATAAATTTTTATCGCTTAAGAGTTGGACAAAAAGTTATCATTCCTAAACAATTCATCCTCCCTAAGTTTCGTCGCGGCATAGTAATCAATGCTGCAGAATTACGGCTTTATTATTTCACTCCTGATGGTGAATATATCCATACATTTCCTGTAGGTCTCGGGCGTGTTGATTGGCGTACTCCCCTTGCATCTGCAACTGTTGTGCGTAAAGAAGCGGACCCTGTGTGGCATGTGCCGAACGATATTCGAGATTATGTATATAAAAAAACTGGAGAATTACTACCAGAAAACGTGCCTCCAGGACCTAAAAACCCGCTTGGCAGTTATGCCCTTTATTTAAGTAAAAGTGGTTATCTAATTCATGGCACCAATGCGCCACACAGTGTTGGTACATTTATTAGCTCTGGCTGTATGCGTCTTATGCGTGAACCAATTGAAATGCTGTATCAAGAAGCTCAAGTTGGTACCCCAGTTCATATTATTCATTACCCTAATAAAGCTGGCTGGCGCGGTAATAAACTTTATTTAGAGTCTCACGCCCCAATTGATAGTTATGCAGAACAACCAGAATCCCCTTTAAACGAAATAAATGCTCAATCTGCAATTTACGAGGCAATTCACCTGCGTCCGGCTTACATTGACTGGAGCGCAGTTGCGCAAATCACCAAAAATCAACTTGGAATACCTTCTTTAATTGGCTCAAAATTCACCGCAAGAGGTTGAATTTAAACAATAAATTTACTTAATACTTCCTTAATGTTTAGCTGCTATAATTATAAGCAATAATGAAGTTAATTTAGAGGACTAATTAAAATGAAAAAAACAATCAGCACAATAATCCTGTTCTTTGTTTTTTCAAATGGCGCGTTGGCCGCCAAAGAACCAACTGTCGATACCATCGCAAAAGATATTTCTTCTAAAACAAATCACAACTTAAAACCAAAAGTCATCAGACTTGCTATCGAAGCATTTTACCGCGCCAAACAAACAGGCGTTAACATTAAAAGACCTATTTTAACTGTAATCGACTACACCCTGGCCTCCACACAAAAACGCTTATGGGTGGTTGATCTTGAAAGAAGACAAATTCTACACACCTCACTAGTAGCCCATGGAAAATATAGCGGTGAAAATTATACAACAAGCGTTTCTAACCGTATTGGAAGCTTACAAACAAGCGTTGGATTGTTCTTAACCGAAGACACTTATTTTGGTCGAGATGGGTATAGCTTACACCTGCAAGGTCTCGAAGAAGGCTTTAATGATCAAGCCAAAGTGCGCACTATCGTATTGCACGGCGCCCCTTACGTTAACGAGAAATTCGCAGCTGTCGCTGGCAGAATTGGGCGTAGCTGGGGATGTCCAGCGGTAGAAAAGCCCCTGGCCAAACCAATCATCAACACCATCAAAGACGGAACTTTAATCTTCTCGTTTTACGACCATCCGCAGTGGCTAAAACAATCGAAATTCCTCAATCAAGCTTAAACTCACAAGCAATTTGACTTAATAAAACCCCACTTTATTGATATCAATGGGAGAGTTGCATTTTTAATGAGGTGACCCTGGGTAGTTGACCCTGATTACCATTAATTCAATTCATCCGGACAGCGGAACTTATTGATTATGTCTGGAATAAATGGATTTATCGGCTCGGAGTTAGACAACTCATATCTAGCAGCATTGCCGTTAAGGTCAAAAGTTAGCATAAAATATCTGGTATTGCCGCTTGGTACTAAATTAGATTTATCAATCATTCGAAACCATGCCCATGCCCCAAACTGCGACGCACTAAAATATTTTCCCTGATAATTAACAAAAGAAATGGTAACCAATTCAGGCCGGGACCCGGGCCAAACAAAATGCTGGCTTTTCTTGTCTTCGTTAGTAAATATGGTTTTTTTACCATCAAGATGGAGAGTAAACCCTTGAGTATTAGGCGTCATATCCAAGGGTGTTAGCGTAAACTCTGTTTTTGCCTCTGATGTTTTATTAGAGTAAAACATTTTCTGGATTAGCGCGGCGCGAAGAAAAACTTCCAATGAATTTTGAGAAAAATTAATTTTTTTCCCTTCAATATCTTTCCAAGTCCAATTAGTTTTATCAGCATTAACAAATGGCTTAATATATTTATTAAAAAACCCATCTATCAGCCCATGCGGACCAAAAAATTTATTAAAGTCGCCCAAGCTTATATCGTCTTTGCTGTCTTTAAATATAGGATATTTATTAACCAACATTTTTTGGTATTGTGGCACAACTGTAACACCCCAAACTTTGTTAATATGCAATTGGGCTGAGCAAAGTAAAGCAGCTTGACTGCTGCTTACAATTGATTGCAACCACGTTTGTAGTATAACCGGTTGTTTGTTGGAAAAGTTTTTTAAAGCCACTAATGGCCCTGAGCCTTCTCCTTGCAGGAAACTAATTATAGAATCGAAAGCCGCCTTGTCAGAATCTTGGCTTTGAGCAATAGATGCAAAATAACGCGCCAAATCGGCAATTTTTTGCCGCAAATCATCTTCGTTAATCGCATTCAAACCTTGTAATTTAGTCTCGAGCTTTTTAGTAAATGCTGCCGGAGCATTATCGATATTAGCATTAGTTTTAATTTGTTGCAGCAGTTCAATAATTGGAGAATCCTTCGAAGAAAGAAATTTCAAATCTTTAGCTGCACCACCTAAATCCTCATGATTTATTTTTGGAACATAATTAATGGTTGTTTCCCATGCGGCTATATATTTATCAAGATAAAGCCCCCTAATATTTTTAATCACTTCATCAACAGAATTTTCTTTTAGTTGCGACTTTAAACTCTTACCCAGAACCCAATCTTGTTTTTGCAACCCGTTCACAACTACTGGGATTTGCTTATTATAAACTTTGGCAAAATACTCGCGCGTGTACATTTTAGAAATAGGCTTAACCGAATCAATCTCCAAATCTTGATTGCTGTAGGTGTTTTCTAAAAGCACATACAGCAACGACACCAAAAGAAAGTTGCTTAAATTTTTACGCGCAACATCAACAACCTGTTGGTTCAATTCGATTTTAAATGGATGTTGTAGCGCTATTGCTAATTGCTGCTGTAGTTTTATTCGCTGGGTTCTATCATCCTTATGCACATCTAACCAATAATTATTAAACCAATTTTTAATATATGCTTGATCCAATTTATTGGGGTCGCCAAGCATTAGGTATACCTGCAAAGCATCATAAAGCTTTCTTGGCTCAGTATTTAGTTCGGGTAAATTAAGCATAGAGCTTATATTGCCTTGTAATTGCAATACCAGCGATTGGAGAAACAAAACTTGATATACTCGATGCAACTGACGCAATAGCGGCCTGGTTTCATTTATGCCAAGTCTTAACCACCAGGACCGAGAAATTGGTTCAAGCTCGGCGATAGTCATGTATAGGTTATCAATATCGGCGTTTATTGGTTGTTTTTGTAGAAACTTCCCCACCTCTTTAATTGCCATATTATTTTTAAAATAGCTTTGATAGCCAATAATGCAGCTTGCGCCAACAATTAATCCAGCAATTAGCAAGGCGTACGTAAAATTATATTGAAACCTCGGCCATGGCAAGCTCGGCTGCTTTCGTTGTTTTGGTACAATAATTATCTTCTTAAAAATATCTTCAATAAAATAACGATGATTATTACCAGCCTCCAACTTATAGCTTTGTTTTTCTTTGACATTAAAAGCCTGAAGCAGCGGAATTTTAAAAACATCGATCGCCCCTCCGCTCTGAATACTACTGGTAAAATAAACCCCCGATAAGGATATCCTCTGACCGCTAGGAATTTTATCCAGCACCTCGATAAACACTTGATTCAAACTGCCAAATTGCGATGGAAAGGCCTTAATCGCTAAGCGCTCTTCTAAAGAAGCGGCTTTCTGTAAACGTTCAATTACCCGCTCATTTAGGTTTTTTAGCAATTCATTAAACTTAACTTCAAAAGTTGGCAGCGGATTATTTTTCTCTCCGTTATCGGCAAAAGCAATACCAAACGATCGCAAACGTTCTTCTAAATCAAGTAAAGAAAAAAACTCAGAAAACCCCAAAATGCGATCACATTTAGTAAAAATAATATGAAGTGGTAGATCTTTGACAAATGAATTTAGTTCATAAACACGCTCACGAATGCAAAATAAGGTGCTTTTTAGAAGGTTGATATCTTGCGCAATCGCTGGTAAATCAAGAATAATTAACACCCCAGCTATAGCATTCTTACCAAAATACTTCTGCAGCAACTTAATAAACCCCCGCCAAATCAAGTCGTTACGCGGCTGAACAATTTCTGGCTTGGTATAAGTCCCGGCGGTGTCGATATATAAAGCGTTTTGTGAAAACCAAAAGGAGCAATACTTCGTTGGCGTAACAACATTCAACTTTTGATTGTTGAAGCCCTTAAGATTCAAACCTGCCTGAGCCAAAATAGTGGTCTTCCCAAAACGGGATGGGCCCAAAAGTAAATACAATGGAATTTCCTTTTTACCTCCAAAATAGCCCTGGCGATTTTTGCGCAAAAAATCGTGTGCGGCCGCAATATCATCCTCAAGAATTTTCAACTCTTGCTTTGCTTGCTCAAGTTCTTTTTTCTGCGCAGTGTTAGCTCGCCACTTCATGTTCAATTTCCACCCTGATATTTGCTATAAATACCCTGCTCAATCAGCGGATAAAGCGGCTTACTAATAGCATGCAACTTTAAGTAAACACCAAAATAAATTAAAGCGCTTATGCCTAATGCAACAACAATTGAAACCCCAAACAATTTGGTGCCTTTTGCCTGAGGAGTAAAGCTTGGGTCATGGTTTTTGTGCTGCTGTAACCACGGCTTTGATTTACACAGAAATAAGTCTCGTCGATTTATATGGCGGTACTGATTAATAATTTGGTAAAGCTTATTGGTAACAAAAGCTAACTCTCTGTCACCATACTCGGTATTATAATATTTTCCTGCAAAACCAAAACTAAGACAAAGATAAAGCAACTCAATTAAATGCAAATTGGCTGGCATGTCTTCTAAAGCGCGATCAACAATTGCAAAAAAGTGCTCGCCACCATAACTTTCATTATAAAAAACATTTAGAAGATTGCCTTGAAGCCAGCCATTATCTTTCCCCCATTCTGAAGTAAGGGCGATAGTTTCATCTAGCAAACAACACAACGCATAGCGTGCATCTGCGATTACATTATCTGGATAATTCGCTATTTTTGCACGATGCTCAAAAGCGCGAATCTCATGCGCCAAATCCTCCAAAAATTTATTACGGTCAGAAGGATACTCTATGGTTTTTAAAGCTGCTGATAAAGTTAAAATGGGATCACATGCGACAATCAAAGGGTTAATGCTTACGTTAGATGTGTAAATACGTGATCGATAAAAACCGCTTGGCACAGGCGACGGTACCATTTCGTTAGTTTCTATGACATTTAGTGTTGGCGAAAATAAATTTCCACTCAAGTTCATGATTTTATTCTAATTTATACTGTTTGAGTTTTTTGCGCAACGTGCCCCTGCTTAAACCGAGAATAGTCGCAGCATTGCTCTGATTGCTTTTCACATGCTTCATTACTGCCTTAAAAAGAGGCTCTTCGATTTCTTCAAGTACCATCGTATACAGGTTAGTGGCTTTGTGGCCATCAAGACGATCGAAATAGTCTTCTAACGATTCGCGTACACATTTGCTCAATGGTAATATTTGCCGTGTTACATGTGTCATAAAACAATTCTCTGTGTTAGTTTAAGGATTAAGTCTTTAGGGGTTTATACTAGAGTTAAAATACAGGCGACGGATTATAACATTGGTTAAAATTTGCTCAAGGGAAACGAGAAATAAACTCAGGTCGGTAATTACACCATTGCGTACGAAGCAAAAACAATTAAGATTCAAGATGTTAAAATAAAAATGCGCGGGTAATAAAAAATTGAGTTATTTGCTTCCCCCCCCCTTATATGTATAATACGACAATTCAAATAAATCATAAGGAGTGAAACCATGTTACCTAACACTAATCTGGATGTTTTAATGGACGCAGCAAAAAATCCCCATACCGATTTGGCTGGTTTACGCGCCATCTTAAATAATAGCAACAGTACTCCAGAGCACATAAGGCAAATTGCAATGCGCGCTAATGCTGATGCGGCATTGTTAAGAGATATAGCTGGGATCGATTTACTAAGAGACCCTGCACACTCTGACATAGCCATTAGAATTTTAGCAGAACTGGCGCGAAATCCTAATACCAATTTGGATGTTTTACATGCCGTAGTAGACCATCCTATATTTACTGCTGCCCCATCATATTGCATTCAGGCTGTTATAAACAACCCTCTCGCTGATGCCCCTTTGATAGTTAAGGCACTAGATAGAGGACACAACCTAACTACTGACCCTTTATCAAGCATCGGATATTCTGCCAAAGATTTGGATGTTTTAAAAGCTGTTATCAATCACCATAACGCTGATGATCTCTGCTTTGGTATTATCTTGGAAGATAACCAATTCGTACAAGAGCATCCTGATGCTGCTACCGCCTTGCGAGAAGATATCCAACATCGTCATGATGGTGCTACCGCCAGACCGGCATGGCAGCAGGCCCATACTGAGGCACCTGCTGACCCAGCTAATAGGCCGTAAAATAAGAGGCCTTTTGATGCAATATATTGATTTTTTATTTAAAATGATCACTTGCATCGAACTTGATTTTTTCGTAGAATGCCCCTCCAATCTTGGTTAAACAGATGAGGCAACGAAATGTACGCGATTATTGCTACTGGCGGAAAACAGTATAAAGTCACAGAAGGCGAAGCTTTAAAAATAGAGAAGCTTAAAGCTGAAGTTGGCACACAAGTAGAATTTGACCAAGTGCTAATGTTGGTTGATGGTGAAAACGTTGATATTGGCACGCCATATTTAAAAGGCGTAAAAATTATTGGCGAAGTAGCTGAACAAGGTCGTGGCGAAAAAATCCATATTATTAAATTCCGCCGCAGAAAACACTACATGAGACACCAAGGGCATAGACAAGACTTCACCGAAGTAAAAGTTAAAACAATTAAAAATTAAAGATTTTAAAGGTAATATATGGCACATAAAAAAGCTGGTGGTAGCACAAGAAACGGTCGTGATTCGCAATCAAAGCGCTTGGGCGTCAAACTTTTTGGTGGCCAGGCCGTTCGTGCCGGTAATATCTTAGTTCGTCAACGCGGCACTCAGTTTCATCCTGGTCGCAATGTAGGCATTGGTAAAGATCACACTTTATTTGCTCTTATAGACGGCTGCATTAAATTCACGCCACGTGGATTTAAAGACCGTACGTTTGTGAGTGTTGAAGAGAAAGTTTAACTAGTATTACGATTATCAGTCATAGATAGCCCCTCGTTAGTTTACTTCGCACCCGAATCTTTTGTTACCGTTGCTTCCTTCCGGACCTGGCGGGGTTGGCAAAATATCGTTGCAAGAGGACCAACAAGAGGCAACGCGAATTCTAACCAAGTTTATCCAAAGCCGCAAATTTTTTCTGAGTACCGATTCCATACGCGTTTGACTTCATCAAAGAAATATATTTAACTGTTCATATCACCCTCATCGCTTCGCTTCTGCTGCAAGCCACGGGAATTTGCTATATGAACAACAACATCAAAACTCTTTTACGTCTATTAAGCGATGGCGCTTTTCACTCTGGTTCAGATTTGGGAAATGAACTGGGATTAACCCGCAGCGCAATTTGCAAACTCATCAAACAAGCAAAAAAACATGGAATCGAGATCGAAGCAAGAACCAATAAAGGCTATCGCATACCTGGCGGCTTAGAATTCTTCGATAAAAAAATAATTGCTCAATACACCAGCAAAAAACACAAAAACTTTATTGATAACTTGGTGATTCTTGATGAAACCACATCAACCAACACCTATCTAGCAGAATGCAAAAACACCAACATCTGCCTTGCTGAAAGCCAATCTGCTGGCAAGGGGCGCTTGGGGCGACAGTGGTTTTCTCCATATGCCAGCAATATCTATTTATCATTGCGCTGGGTCTTTACAAAAGAACCCGGTGAATTAGGTGGCTTGAGCATCGCTGTTGCCATTGCCATTGCTGAAGCTTTGAAGGCCTACGGTGTTAAAAAAAATATCGCTTTGAAATGGCCCAATGATGTGCTTTGGCAAAAACGTAAACTTGCGGGAATTTTGATTGAGCTTTCTGGAGAGGCTCATCACGCTTATCAAGCCATAATTGGCGTGGGTTTAAACGTCAATATGCCAAAAAAACCAGCTCAAACAATTGAGCAACCTTGGTGTAATGTTGCGCAAATCATCGATGCTTCGCCACAAAAAAATAAATTGACCGGCTTATTATTAGACAATCTATTAACCACAATAATTACATTTCAAAACAACGGGTTGAAGCCATTTCTCAAAAAGTGGCATGAACTAGATATCACTTATGGGAAAAAAGTCACAATTATTACACCACAGCAACAAAAAATATCTGGCATTGGTTGCGGCATTAATGACCAGGGATATTTTTTGCTTAAAGATCGCAGTAATAAAATCCAACCATTTGCTGTTGGAGAGGTTTCTTTGAGACTTTAGGTTCTCTTTAGTCGTGATGATTTTGTCCTCCCAAAGTAACCGGATACTTTGGCCGTGCTAATAGCAGAGTTGCTTTAGAGGGGTCAAGGCTTATGGATTTGGCGTTGGAACGGCCGGCTTTTACATGCGATCCACTACCGATATTTCAGATGGAGAATCAGCAGTCGACAGCAATGTGAAAGCGGCCGTTCCAAAAGCAAAAAATCCATAAGTTTTGACAATAAATTTTAACGAGGCGGCCCCGCAACAACTATTTACAAATCAAACAAATAGGTGCATCCTTATTGTAACTACATTGAATGTACAATCAAAAAGGACGATCACATGAAACATCTAAAACACGCCTTATTTGTGATTTTGGCTATATTTTTAACCATCACCTGCCATGCTGGCAGACCTGTAGCCGGAATTATCGCTGAAGCCCACCCTAGCCTTGCTCCAATGTTGCAAAAAGTTATGGAGACTGTAGTCAATATTTCAGTCCGCGGCGAAATACCAGCAGCTAATTTGCAAGCACAAGGTAAACAACGAATTCAAAATAACTCCAGATTTAATCCAAGATTTGAAGACCTTGGATCAGGAGTTATTATCGACGCAGAACATGGTTACATTGTAACTAATGCTCATGTCATAAAAGATGCTCAAGCTATTACTGTCACACTTAGCAATGGCCGCAGCATTAGAGCTAAAGTTATTGGCTATGACGCCCCTTCTGACATTGCTGTAATACAAATAAAAGCAAACCGTCTTAAAAACGCAAATTTTGGTGACTCTGATAAATTAAAAGTCGGTGATTTCGTATGTGCAATTGGCAACCCTTTTGGTTTACAACAAACGGTTACATCTGGCGTAATTAGTGGGCTTGAGCGCAGCGAGCTTGGGGTTGAAGGTTTTGAAAACTTTATTCAAACCGACGCGTCAATCAATCCAGGTAGCTCTGGTGGTGCGTTAGTAAATATGAGCGGTGAACTTATTGGCATCAATACTGCAATTATTGCGCCAGTTCCAGTTAATATCGGAATTGGTCTTGCCATACCAAGCAACATGGTTAAAAGTATAACCGAGCAACTAATTAAATATGGAAGAGTAAGGCGCGGGGTTATGGGCGTCATGGTACAAAATATCACTCCAGCTCTAGCTGAAGCCATGAACTTACAACACCCTGGAGAAGGAGCACTAATTTCAGAAGTAATAGAAGGCTCTCCTGCCGCCACCGCAGGATTAAAAAGCAAAGACGTGATTATAAAAATCATGGACAAACCAGTTCACTCTTCCACACAAATTAGAAATGTAGCGAGTTTATTAAGCATTGGCTCCAAAGTAGACTTACAAGTACGCCGTGGCAATAAATTAATTACCCTGCAACCCATAATAGCCGACCCTGATAATTTGAAAAAAGTCGCGCAGGAAGCACCAACAACCTTACTATCTGGTTTAGGGCTAAAAAGCTTTAACTTATTGATAGATAACAAACAAATAAAAGGGGTAGAAGTGTTATACGTTGCTGATGGAAGCGTTGCTCACAGTTGCGGCCTCATCCCGGGTGACATTATTCTTACTGCCACTAATCAACCAGTAACCACAATCAATGAGTTGCAAACAATTGCAAATAAAAATAATAAGCAATTATTGCTTGAGGTAAAACGCGGGCTAAGCGGCAATATTTTCTTGGTGCTTGAGGAATAACTTAACACATCCACAAAAAACGGCTTTGGGGTATTTTTTTGTGGAGTTTATACTCTTCGATAATTGAATTTAGGCACTACACGCACTGCGAGCGCCAGGAACTTACTTTTTACGTAAATGGGAAGCGCATCAATCAATTAGCGAAGGGCATAAACATGAACTACCGACACATTTATCATACCGGTAACTTTGCTGATGTCTTTAAACACTGTGTTTTAATTATGTTGGCTGGATCTTTGTTCAAAAAAAACTCTCCCTTACTTTATTTAGATACACATGCTGGTATTGGCAAATACGATCTAACAGCTGAAAGCACACAAAAAACTCGTGAATATGAAAATGGTGTGGCACGTATTTACAATCTTCATGACTGCCCTTCGACCATTAAAACTTACCAAGACACTGTTCGGGCTGTAAATTCTCACACTAAAAAGTTACACTTTTATCCCGGATCGCCTCTGATTATGCGCATGCTATTGCGGACTCAAGATCACATGGTTTTGACAGAGCTGCATAAAGAAGATGTACTCCTATTAAAGAGATATTTTTATCGAGACAAACAAGTTGCTGTTCATCACACCAATGGCTATCAAGGCCTAAAAGCCTTTTTACCGCCAAAGTGTGGGCGTGGTTTGATATTAATTGACCCCCCTTTTGAAGAAAAAAATGAATTTGAACAAATTGTCACAGAACTACAAACAGCCTTAAAACGATTTTCTAGTGGCATTTACATGATTTGGTACCCTATTAAAAACCTGCTCGAAGTAAAAAATTTTTATGCAAACCTAAGAACTATCGAATGCAAAAACATATTAGCTATAGAACTGTCAGTGAACAAAAATATTGAGGATTCAGGATTAACGAGCTGCGGCCTGATAATAATCAACGCACCCTGGCAGTTTGAAATAGAGCTTAAACCCACCCTCTCCTGGCTATGCAAGGCTCTTGCACTTGATTCAACCGGAAGCTGGGATATCAAAAAGATCGATTCTGCCCTCTAGCTTTACTGCCAAAAAAATTCACATCAAAAAATATTTTTTAGAAAAACCTCGACTTTCTAAAACCCTGCTACACTTAAAAGTTGTATACGCTATAACAAGGAACTCATGAAGGAAGAAAATAATCAATTTATTGAAGAAGTTACCTGGGAAGAATCAAGGAATACTGTTGCTAATTCCTGCAAGAAATTAGGTAATATAATAGATTCCATATCACCCGGAAAAGAATACCCTATATTTCGTATACGCTATCCATTTGGGGCCAAAATTGCAAAAAAAACAAGATTTTATCTGCCCGACGAACATAAATCTTCAATTCCCATAACCGATACAAAAATCTCACAAAAAATCCGTGAACAACTAAATTACAGCCCTATTCCACTTGGCATAATTACACATAATAATGTTGAAACATGTCTTGAAATTGACAATAAGGTTTTTTGTGCCGCATTTCATGGCAAAGGTTTCGATATCGGCATTTGGGAGCATTTTGGCTGGACCACTCCTTACACCATTACCTCTGGCGCACGATCTTTGTACATGCTTCCAAAAATCAGTGAAACCATCTCGCATAAAAAATTAAAAAACGTCTTTGGTATTTCCGCACCGCCACCAAAACGTTTATTTGATCAATGGCAAGTATTTACTCAACTAGCAAACAGCCCTTATTTTTCAAAAAAATGGCATTGTGAATTGATAGTTTTATCAAATAAATGGTTCGACAAAATAAAAAATGATTCGGCTTGGCAAGAGTTGCGCCTTTATTTAGGGCAACAAGGATGGCTCCACTGCGAATATGCACGGAAAAAATCTGTTTTAGATGTTATATGGGAGGTATTTGCTCGAAACTTGAATGCCAATAATTTAAAATTTGATCCTTATGTAATTGACACACTAAAACACCTGCTTCTTATTGGCGCGGGAGTACTGCCAGCAAGCTCGCCCGCAATAAACACTGAAAATTCAGGACCAATAAAAGAAATTCAAACCATCTACGAAGATATTTATCATTTGCAAAACATTCCTACAATAATGCAACCAAAGTATTTCCGCGCTAACGACAATTCACCAGTTTATTACTCTCTCCAAAATCCAACATTGCTAGAATCTACACCGAAATTGAAACAAACAACTAGCATTATTGAAACCATACGCAACTTAAAAGAATTAATAGATCTTTTCATTGAAAAAACCCACTGGCAAATGCTTGAGCAACCCGCTCAACCTTTTTGTGAAACAATCAATAAAATACGGTTTGATTTTTTCCATAGCGACACTTTTGCCTACGGTCCACATATAAGACCAAGCACTGAAATACCAAAAAGCGATTTATCTTTGAGACACGACACGACAAAAAAACAAGTCAGGAAATTTGCCAATAATGGCTCATTTTTAAGAGGGTGCGTACGAATCATGAACCGGATTTAGGGAGACAAACAAACATCATTATGATTTTACTTATAAAATTATCATATAAATTTAATACCTTAATTTTATAAAAGAATTTTACTTATAAAAATCGATATACCATTTTTATAAAAATACACCTAACATGCGTAGGATTTTATTTCTTATTTTGTGGTTTGATTTAGAAAAAAGGGCTAATTAGATTTTTAATAAACTGTTCTAAGGAGAAAAATATTTATGCTAGTTCTAACACGTCTCGTTGGTGAATCAATAATCATCGGGGATGAAAAAGAAAAAATCACCATCACTCTTCTAAACACAAAAAGCACCCATGCAAAAATCGGCATTGAGGCGCCAAAAGAAGTTTCTGTTCATCGCGAAGAAGTTTACAAAAAAATCAGGGAAAACTCCGCAAAAGAGTAAAAACGGACGCAGACTTGTTAAGACTAGGCTACTGTTTGGCTGGTACTCTATGTATTTTTGCACCAAGTTGCGAGAGTTTTTCTTCGATACATTCGTACCCTCGATCAATATGATAAATACGATCAACAGCTGTTTGACCTTCCGCCATAAGACCAGCCAAAACCAAGCTGGCAGAAGCGCGCAAATCTGTAGCCATAACAGGAGCACCAATAAGCATCGGTCTACCAATCGTGATTGCCGTATTACCATCTAGCGTAATATTCGCACCAAGGCGTTGTAGCTCTTGCACATGCATAAATCTATTTTCAAAAATTGTTTCGGTGATACTACCTTTTCCTTGCGCCACACAATTCATCGCAAGAAATTGTGCCTGCATATCTGTTGGAAATTCAGGATATGGCGCCGTACAAATATCAACCGCTTGCGGCTGACGTTCTTGCATGTCTAGCTCAATCCAATCTGAACCCGTGGTAATTACAGCTCCAGCTTCAGTAAATTTATCAAGAACTGCCGTCATCGTTTGTGGTGCAACGTCTTTTAGTTTCACCCGACCACGAGTAAGCGCGCCAGCAACCAAATAAGTTCCAGCCTCGATACGATCAGGCAATATTTTATATTCGCCGCCATGCAGACGCTCAACCCCCTCAACCGTTAGCGTGTCTGTTCCAATTCCAGAAATTTTTGCACCCATCGCATTTAAAAAATTGGCTAAATCGCACACTTCTGGTTCACGCGCAGCATTTTTAATAACGGATGTTCCTTCAGCAAGCACTGCTGCCATTAAAATATTTTCGGTTCCAGTAACAGTAACCATATCAGTAACAATTTCGGCACCCTTTAAACGGCCATTTACTTTTGCTTCAATATAACCATTTTGTATATTGATTTTGGCGCCTAGCGCTTCCATCCCCTTTAAATGTTGGTCAACAGGGCGAACACCGATAGCACAACCCCCAGGAAATGAAACTTTTGCTTCGCCATAGCGTCCCAAAAGAGGCCCTAACACTAGCACTGATGCGCGCATAGTTTTCACCAGATCGTATGGCGCAAAAAAATTCTTAACCGAATGTGAATTCACTTCAATTGACAACCCTTCATGCACTAACAAATCCACACCCATACTACCCAGCAATTCCATAGTTGTAGTAACATCATGTAAGTGCGGAACGTTACGAATTATAACCGGCTCATCAATTAACAATGTTGCAATCAAAATTGGTAATACGGCGTTTTTTGCACCCGAAATACGCACTTCACCTATTAAAGGCGTACCACCAGTAATTATAAGTTTTTCCATTTTTTTATGGCTCTCAATTTGTTCCCGCAGCAAGCCACGGATAATATGTTAAATTAGGAAAGAGGCTATTCAACACGCAAAATCTCCCCAAGTCCACTAGCTTTAACAAGATCTAAAAGTTGTTGCGGTAAATTAATAAACGAAATTTTCTTGCTCATCCTTTTAGCACAACGAGCCCATGCAACCAATAAAGCAACCCCTGTATTATCACTCAAAGTCACTTTATCTAAATCAAAAACCAGACTTGCGTTCTGCTTTATAAATTCGCAACCACGTCGATTAAGCTCAGGTACAGTAGCGAAGCTCAACTCGCCACTTATGCAAATATTACCGACATCATTGATTTCAATTGCGCTCATTTTAAATTACGTGCATTATTTTTTTGTAACTGTTTCACTACAGCATCCAAACCGCCTTGCCGCAAGGTACCTGCGAATTGTGAATTATAATTTTTTATAATACTCACCCCGTCGACGCTAAAATCATAAATCAACCACTGGCTTCCTTGCTGCAATAAACGATACTGCAT
Source organism: uncultured Coxiellaceae bacterium (assembly GCA_964565935.1). Lineage (GTDB taxonomy): Bacteria > Pseudomonadota > Gammaproteobacteria > UBA9339 > UBA9339 > JBAXAM01. The sequence continues at coordinate 36,851 of CAZMGW010000003.1, read as the reverse complement.
TTGAATCGGGGGTCCATTTTTTAACAACAAATCGCTATCGATCTGCACTTTACTACTAATCCCACCACGAATTGGATAAAATTTAATTGTTTCACCATCATAAGATTGCAAGGCGGAAGAATAGGTACGAATCACATAGCGCGTGAACTCTTTTATAAATTGCTGCTGTGTGTTGCTAGATGCCTGTTGCCAATAATTAGGCCCAATAACAGCTCGAGACATGCTAATTAAATCAAAATGTGGTACTAAAACTCGATTCACTAAATCATAAACTAATTTATCATTGTTCTTTAGGTTTCCGATATGCCTATCAAGTTCTCGCAACATTTGGCTTGAAGTACTTTTAATCATAGCAAGCGGTGCCGGATCTGCAGCAACTGCAAAGCTAGACGCCCCAAACAACACACCAAATATAACAACCAAGATTTTTACAAGTTTCATATGATCTCCAATTTTTATTGCACGTCCTTCGAAAACCGTTCTCCGTAACCCAGCTCTGCGGAGCAGAATTGTTTTTTTTTGATTACACAACAACTATTTCTTACCGCCATCCCCCAACTTATACATCAACTGCCCGATCAAATTCTCTAAAATTATTGCCGGCTGGGTATCGATTATTACAACGCCCTCTTTAAGATCAGATTCACCATAACCAGGAATTAATTCGATATAATTCGCGCCAATCAAACCTGCGGTTAAAATTTTTGCTGTTGTGTCTGCGGGTAATTTGTTTTGACGTTTATCGATACGCATCCCCACTTCGGCTTTAAAGTTATTAGCATCAATACTAATGCTATCAACTTCACCGACGCGCACCCCAGCAATGGTAACTGGCGCGCGCACTTTTAAATCGCCGATATTATCGAAAATTGCGCTAACATGAAAAGAATCACGGCTAGAGTATTGACTAAGACCACTCACCTTGAACGCTAACGCGAACATAGCAAGGATTCCAGCAAGCATAAATAAACCGACTAATAACTCTACTATCCGTTTGCTTAACATTACCACCCTCCTAACATAAATGATGTCAAAACAAAATCTAAACCCAAAACCGCTAATGAACCATACACTACTGCTTTAGTAGTTGCGCGCCCAATTCCAGCGGCAGTAGGCACCGTGTAATAACCCTGATAAACAGCAACCCAAGTTACAACCACGCCAAATACTAGTCCTTTAATAATTCCGTTAATAATATCAATACGAAAATCAACTGCGGCCTGCATATTAGACCAATATTGCCCTGCGTCAACTCCTAACCAATTCACACCAACTAAATAGCTACCAAATACCGCGGTAATACAAAAAATCGCAATTAAAATCGGCATTGAAATTACCCCAGCCCAAAAACGTGGAGCAATTACTCGCCATAAAGGATCAACCGCCATCATTTCCATACTGGCCAATTGCTCGGTCGCTTGCATCAAACCTATTTCAGCAGTCAAAGCTGATCCTGCCCGCCCAGCGAACAATAATCCACCAATCACTGGTCCAAGCTCACGCACTACACTCAACGCCACTAATTGCCCAAGCTGTGATACCGCCCCAAAACGCTGTAAAATGTTATAGCCTTGCAATGCAAGCACCATACCAATAAACAAACTCGAAAGAACTATAATTACCAGCGATAAAACCCCAACATTATAAATTTGTTCTACCACTAGTGGAAATAGTTTTATTACACGCGGTCTACGAAAAACCGTTCGCAATAAAAATAAACCAGACAGGCCAACATGCTCGCAAAACAGCAAACCAATACGTCCTAAATTTTCAATCCAAGTAATCACAATAATAAATCCTCACTATAATTCTTTGCCGGATAACGAAACGGCACCGGACCGTCTGCTAAACCATGAATGAATTGATTTATAAGTGGTGATTTATCGTTCATAATCTGCTCGGCTGTGCCCTCGCCAATCACTCTTTTATCGGCAATAACATAAATATAATCAGCAATACTTAAAGTTTCAGCAACATCATGCGAAACTATAATGGATGTTAAACCCAAAATATCGTTTAAGTGTTTGATTAATTTGACTAATACGCCCATGGTAATCGGATCTTGGCCTGTAAATGGTTCATCGTACATCATTAGCTGTGGGTTTAGAACCAAAGAGCGCGCTAAAGCTACTCGCCGAGCCATGCCACCTGAAAGCTCACTTGGCATAAGATCACGCGCGCCTCGCAAACCAACCACTTCAAGCTGCATTAACACCACATCGCGTATAATATCTTCGGGTAATTTAGTATGTTCACGCAACGGAAAGGCCACATTTTCAAAGACACTAATATTAGTAAATAACGCCCCACTTTGAAACAACATTCCCATCGAACGCCTTAGTTTATAAAGCGCGGACTGATTCAAACTATGAACATCAATTTTGTTGACAAAAACCTTACCGAGTTGCGGACGAAGCTGCGCGCTGATTAAACGTAAAAGTGTGGTTTTACCTGAACCACTTGGGCCCATAATAGCTGTGATTTTTCCTTGTGGAATCTGTAAATTCACTCCTTGAAACACCCAATGGTTATTATGAGCAAAATGCAGATCTACTATTTCAACACTATTGTCAGACATAGGCTTATTAAAAAATTACCAACAGAGCCAACATGTTACAGAATTTATTCTTAAAAGACTACTTTCTTGTTATAATACGGAAAATTTTTGGGTTAAAACTTATGCTAAATACACAAAAAATTATTCACTTGGCGCGTGAGGTCTTAGAAACCGAGGCTCAAGCCGTTCTAAACTTACGCGACCGTATTAACGACGATTTTATTAAAACATGTCAATATTTGCTTGCCTGTGAGGGTCGCATTATCGTAACCGGAATTGGCAAATCCGGGCACATTGCCAATAAAATTGCTGCGACTTTTGCCAGCACCGGCAGTCCCGCATTTTTCATGCATCCTGGTGAAGCCAGTCATGGCGACATTGGCGTCATCACCAAAAAAGATGTTGTCATAGCACTTTCAAACTCTGGAAAAACCGAGGAAATACTTGCCGTTTTACCAACAATAAAATTACTGGGTGTGCCTTTAATCAGTATCACTGGAAACCCAAGCTCTACTCTCGCTAAACTAGCGAACGTTAATTTAGATATCAGCATTGAAAAAGAAGCCTGTCCACTTGGTTTAGCGCCAACTGCAAGCACCACCGCAACCTTAGCAATGGGCGATGCACTAGCTATAGCTCTGCTTGAAGCTCGCGGCTTTACCTCGGAAGATTTTGCACGTTCGCATCCGGGTGGAACCTTAGGCAAACGACTGCTTTTGCGTGTTGACGATCTGATGCGCACTGGAGATGCCATTCCAAAAGTAATAAAAAATACCTTGTTATCCGAAGCGCTGATGGAAATGTCTCGTAAACGCATGGGTATGACCACAGTAGTTAATAACGATAGCAGCTTAGCCGGGATTTTTACCGATGGTGACTTGAGAAGAGCCTTAGATAAAAACTTAGATGTGCACACAACAAAAGTTTCTGATGTAATGACCACCAATTGCAAAACCATTGTTTTAGGAACGCTTGCAGCTGAAGCCGTACAAATAATGGAACAATATCAAATCATGACTCTTGTTATTGCTGATGAAAATCGCGTGCCAATTGGCGTCGTACATATGCATGATTTATTAAAATCCGGACTGGTATGAAAACACACAAAAAACCAAAAAATATCAAGCTGCTTATTCTGGATGTCGATGGAGTCCTAACCGATGGTAAGCTTTATATTTCCGATACCGGCATTGAATCTAAAAGCTTCCATGTGCAAGATGGTTTGGGATTAAAATTATTATTAGACAACGCTGTTGATGTTGCGGTCATTTCTGGTCGTAAGTCCAATGCCACTAAAAAACGCCTACGCGACCTTGGAATCAAACATGCTTACTACGGAGTCGAAGATAAAACCAAGCCTTTTAATGGCTTAAAAAAGAAATTACGCATCAAAAACGAAAATATTGCCTGCATGGGTGACGACCTTCCAGATTTACCAATTATGCAACAAGTTGGTTTTAGTATTGCTGTGGCTAATGCCGTTTCAAAAATACGTAAAGCGGCTAATTATATAACAAAAAACAAAGGTGGGGATGGCGCAGTACGCGAAGCGTGTGATCTCATTTTAAATTCCAAAAATTGATTCTGTGAATAAAAAAAACATCATCATTACAATTATTCTACTAATTATATTTTCAACCGCCAGCATTTTTGCGGTGCTTGCCGCAAAGAAAATTACCGTTACCACCACAAAAGCCGCTAACAGCCCTGACTTTTTTATAACCAATGCTATTTATACTCAATTTGATCACAACGGTGACATTAGCAATCAATTTTACACAAACAAAATCACACACTTCACCTCTTATAACAGCTATGTCTTTGAAAAACCCAGTATAAAAATGCATAACGCAAATGAGCAACCGTGGAACATTACTGCAAATAAAGGCAAAAGCGAAAGGGGTAAGTCTACAATATATCTTTGGGATAACGTTAAAGTAACTCAAGCAGCCAGTCCGAATAACTCTGACTTTGATATTACTACTGACGCCCTTACTGTCCATCCAGATATTAAATTCGCCGAAACCACTGAACCAATAATTATTATTCAAAGCGAAAGCATTGCTACGGCCATTGGCGCACAAACCAATTTCAAAGAGGGAACTGTAAAATTATTATCTAATGTTAAGTGTCAGTATGAAACAAAATAAGCACCATAGGCGTAACCTATCTTTACCACCTCACCCAAAAAGCATCTTTAATCCATTGAACCTCCCTATCAGCTCTACCAGAAACAGCAATCACATCGAAGCGGCATAAAACTTTATCGTATATATTATTTTCCCATAAATAAGAAATTGCCGTCTTAATAATTTTGCGCTGCTTGGCTCTAGTAACCGTAGAAACACCATCTCCATAATCATGAACCTTACGATATCGCACTTCGACAAAAACCAAAGTTTGACCATCCTGCATAATTAAATCTATTTCACCGCATCTACACTGATAATTAGCAACAATCAATTTCAAGCCCTGGCGCTGCAAATAACCACACGCCAAATCCTCGGCATTTTTACCAATTATTTTATTTGAAAACCTAGTCACAAATCTAATATATACAGGCTTCGTAAAAACATAAATACCGGGTTATTTTTTCACAGAACCCTCTATCAACAATAAACTTGACACACATCCTTGTGCTCATGTACCATTGCATCATGATAAATTATTTCTTGTCCGTAAAACTTAGATTGCACCTCCTCCGCTGGCGTAGCTAACGCCATTACCTGCATTTCACCTTTTATTTTATTTAAACATCGATTTTATAAAAATCACAACCATTACAGCGGAGTAATTTATGCACCCTTCAAACAGTAAATTGTTTTTTATTTGCCTATGCTTTATCGCAACTTTACATTTTGCGACCTTGTGTCGCGCCAAGGAATCACAAACAAATATTAAAAAAATCGGCATCGTTATACCAATCGAGCATCAGGCATTACACGAAATTGCCCTTGGATTTCAAGACACTTTGCAACAGCTATACAAACAACCAATAATTTTTAAAATTGGTAACGCCCAAGGTGACGCCAATTTACAACGTGCGATTATTACCCAAATGCGGGATGCCAACTATGATATGATTGTACCAATATCAACTTCCGTAGCACAAATGACGGCTTCTATAGTTAGCACTCAACCCATCGTTGGTCTGGCAGTTGACATGGATGATAAAAAAAGCAATTTGGCAATCGTAAACGACGAGATTGATAAAGCACCAAGCATTGCCTTTATTCACAAGACATACCCGCAGCTAAAAAATATCACCTTGGTACACAGCGCTACCAATAAAATTTTTGCTGAAGCACGGCAAGCGGAAAATATAAGCAGTCGCTACCATATCACCTTACATCGCCTGCTGATCCAAAATTTGACGGATCTTTACAGCACTAGCCAAGCAATCCCAAACGATACTCAAGCAATTTTTATCCTAAAAGATAATCTCGTTGCTAGCGGTATTGAAACCTTAGCGCAAGTAGCTAAAAAACGTAAAATTCCCCTCATTACTTCCGACGAAGGAACCGTAAAAAAAGGCGCTGGTTTTGCCCTTGGAGTACATGAAAAAGACATAGGGATTGAAGGCGCAAAACTGGCAGCGCAGATTTTAAGAGGGACCTCGCCCGGTACATTACCAACCGTAAAACTAACCAAGCCAACGGTGTTTATAAATTTAAAAGAGCTTGCTGAGACCGACCAAAATGCAGAACAGATCAAGTCGGTAGCCAAACAATTAGGTTACCCCTTGGAAATTGTCGATCGGGAGAAAAAATGATCGCACTGCTCATTACAACATTTAATCAATCCAGCACCTTTTTGCCTCTTGCTTTAGCATTATATGTGAGCTTTTTTACTTTACGCGCGATTGATATGACTTTAGATGGCAGCTTTGTAATAGGAGCAGCTGTTTTTGCCCGCCTGCTTGAACTAAATGTTTCACCAATTATTGCCGCCATTAGCGCGGTATTAGGCGGCGCAATAATTGGCTTGGGGGTAAGCACGATGCAACGTGGCCAAAAAATCGACTCTCTCCTCGCCGGAGTACTTGCTACTTTCATTTTACTAAGTGGCAACCTGCTTATCATGGGCCGTCCAAATATAAGTTTGTTGTCACAAACCACCCTGGTTTCAAATGCTTTTCAACATAGCCAACTAAGCGGTTGGAGCTTGATCGCGCTTTTAAGTGGCAGTTTTTGTTTATTGACTTGTGTAATACTACTAACGCGTTTTGGCTTAATTTTACGCGCATTTGGCGACAATCCGAGCTTGTTGCAACGCATGGGCAAACCAATAGAAACCTATCGTTTGCTTGGTTTCGCCTTAACCAATGGCTTAGCTGCAATATCTGGCTGTTTAACCGCCCAAACGATCGGTTATGCTGATATTGGCATGAGTTATGGCATGACCCTAACTGCCCTAGGTACGGTTATTTTAGGGAAACAAATTTTACACATAATCTCAACACAAAATAAATTCAATATAAGCATAGAATTTAGCGCGTGTTTTATTGGGGTATTATTTTATTTTTTTGCAATTAACGGATTGTTAAGGCTTGAAATTAACCCCCTATACTTAAAAATGTTAATCGGGTTAGTCCTAATAATATTTTTGCGTTTGGCGTATGCCGCCAAAACCCGAGGCTTGTCATGAACAAAGATTTGTTAAATTTAAATAATGTTGGCTTAAGGCTAACTGGTTTGGCACAGCCAATATTGAATAATATCAATTATAGCATCCATGCGGGAGATTTTATTGTTTTGCTAGGACATAACGGCTCAGGAAAAAGCTCCTTATTAAAAATTTTAGACCGTCGTTATCGAGCCACTCAAGGACATGTTTTTCTACAAGGAAAGGATTTAAAAACCTATTCGCATCAACAGCTAGCAAAAAAAATCATCACTTTAACACAAAACCACCAAGAATCTTTGTTTGCATCTTTAACCGTGTTGGAAAACTGTATCTTAGTTAAACAATCCCATGAAAACAATTTATTACGCATAAGCACAACAAAGGAAAGAGCTTTTTTTATCGATTATTTGCATGAGTTTAATCAAGATTTAACAAAAAAATTAGATATCCCGGTAATAAATCTTTCTGGTGGCGAACAACAAGCCTTAATATTAGCGCTTAGCATCTTATATCCACCAAAAATTTTATTATTAGATGAACACACCAGCGCTCTAGATCCACGGGCCGCAGCAAGGCTTATGGAAATCACCTCCAAAGTAATTCGCAAACACAGCATCACCTGTATTCTATCAACACATGACTTGGATTTGGCATTAAATTACGGCGATAGGATTTTGGCACTAGCTAATGGAGAAATTGCGCAATGTATAGAATCCAAACAAAAAAACCAATTAAGAACAGAAGATCTGCTCAAGATATGCTACTAACTCTGTGTCACTATAATCTTTTTAATTTCTGGATCTGCTATTCTCAACGCGTTTGAACCGCGAGTAACTTTAGCTGTACTAATTTTTAATTGCTCTGCGATCTCACGCTGAGTTTTTTTACCGGCAAGCAGCTCTACTATTATTGCGTATCGAACTGCAATGTCCTCTTGTTCTGCATCCGTTAATAAAAAATCAAATAATTCAACCAGTTGCTTTTCGGTTCTTATTTTCAGGATTAGCTCAATAAAGCTCTGCCAATTTATTACCAACATATTGCTTTTCATAAAAATATCCTTAAAACAACCAAAACATTGGCATTAAAAGTCTCTAACCACCCCATTTCTAATCTGGGACCACTGTAATTCACGATAAATGTGATTGAAACCATCCAGATACAAAGTTCCACTTGCCCCTGGGACTCCGTTTTGCGGCGCATTAAGCAGAACATTCAAACTCACCGCTAAATTATAGGCATCAATACCTAATGCGTAAAACTTGCTATAACTAGCGAATGACTCTGCCCAAAGAGTGGTTGTGGCAATTTGTTTATGAATTGCTTGAAGACTAGGACTAAAAGATCCCGGCGGAGCAACCACCCAAGGCATATCACAAAAATAAACACCATTGATATCTTGATCTAAATATGGCCTCGAAACACCACCATAAACAGTTGAGATTGAATAGATTGGTAAATCCCCAGCATAATAAAACTTCAGCAGCGGCACAATTTGTCGCGCCTGAACAGGAGTCGTCGCAACAAAGAAAATCGCATCAATATCCTGACGACGCATTATTTCATCTGATTTTTTTTGCTTTTTGTTTTTCTGTGGCGTACAAAGCTTAGCCGCATCATTTGCCAAAAAATTACAAATCTGTCCAGCTAGATCCCTACCAAAACGATAACGTAAAGTTGCAGCAATCTGCTTTCCAGATACCTCATACTCGCGCGTAAATTCCGCAACTATTTTATCACCCCACAAACCTTCTGGAACGATAATAGCCGCATTATTAAGCTGTTCTTGCGCCATTTTTACTGCCACTTGTCTCGCTTCATCTTGTGGCAACAAACCAAACTGATAAAGATTATTCCTAACATTATGCCTATAATCATCTAAAGTATTTAACGCAATCGTTGGCACTGGCAATGGATTAATGTTTGCGATCAACTCCACTTCATGCTTAGTAAGCGGCCCAACAACAATCTCTGCACCATCCGCCACCGCTTGGTGGTAAAGCTTATCGACATCACCGCCATTAGTATCAATTACTTTTATATTAACACCTGATTGTGGCTGACTCGCATAATAAGCAGCCAAAAAACCATTGCGTATTGCCTGACTAGTCCAAGCAAGCTCACCTTTGTCTTTTAATGGCAACATGATAGCAATATCGTGTGGAGGAGCAATTTGTTCTCGTGTTATTTCTCCGCTACTTGTTTGTGGTCGCCACATATCACTGGCACAGCCATTGATAAGTAAAGTTACAGCAATCATTAACAGGTTACGCATTAACATAAAAGTTCCTTATAACACTCCACCGCATCCGGGTTTAAAAAACGCACTAGTTGTGGAAGCTATAATCTTGCAAAAATTGCATTTAGGCGCTACACATACTACGAACAATTATCGCAATTTCAGTGTTGCCAACCCCAAAAGCACTAAAACAACTGTTATAATCCAAAAACGCACGATGATTCTTGGCTCCGGCCAACCATTTAGCTCAAAATGATGGTGAATTGGTGCCATCTTGAAAATTCTTTTGCCAGTCAGTTTAAATGAAGCAACTTGCAAAATCACCGATACTGTTTCAAGAACAAAAACCCCGCCCATTAACATCAACACCAATTCCTGACGAATAATGACCGCAGACACTCCTAATGCCGCCCCAAGTCCAAGTGCACCAACATCTCCCATAAAAATTTGTGCCGGATAGGTGTTAAACCAAAGAAAGCCCAAACCCGCACCAACAATCGCGCTACAAAACACAGCAATCTCACCAACCCCAGGCACATATGGCATAAACAAATATTTAGCAAAATGGGCATTACCATCTACATAAGCAAAAATCCCTAACGCCCCAGCAACCATAACTGTTGGCAAAATAGCAAGGCCATCAAGACCATCGGTTAAATTAACAGCATTACTAGTACCTACGATAACAAAATAAGCAAAAAAAATGTAAAAAACACCAAGACCAAAACTAACCGACTTTAAGAAAGGAATGATCAATCGAGTTTCAGATGTGTATTTCGCAGTCCAAAATAAAAAAACAGCTGCACATAGCCCAATTAATGATTGCCAAAAAAACTTATAGCGCGGCAACAACCCTTTTGTGTTTTTTAAAATCAATTTGCGATAATCATCAACAAAACCAACCACACCAAAGCCAATAGTAGTAAGAAAAACCACCCAAACATAACGATTACCTAAATCTGCCCACAATAACACACTTAAGCTAATCGCAATTAAAATCAAAACACCTCCCATAGTAGGAGTGCCAGATTTTTGCATATGACTTTTTGGACCCTCTAAGCGAATAGTTTGACCGACCTGATGGCTGGTTAATTTCCGAATCACTACTGGCCCTACTAATAGCGCTATTAACAGCGCAGTTAAGGCTGCTAAAACGCAGCGTAAAGTAATATAGTGAAAAACGTGAAAACCGCGATAATACTCTTCTAGTATTCTTGCCAAATAAAATAACATAATTATATCCTACACTAATTGGAGCTATACTTTGCTGCCCAACCCCTTAAAATTTTTAAGTATATTTGTACTATACGACACCACTAAATTGTTATTTTCCCGATGTCGCTTTAAAGCAATAACAACCAGACGATCCATTAAAGCTGTAAAGTCTACACCTACTGGCTTCCAAAGATAAAACGCAAGTGACCCAGGAATGGTATTCAACTCACATAAATAAACCCGACCAGTATCTTGATCAATAAGAAAATCGACTCTAACAACACCGCAGCAATTTAAAGCCATAAAAGCTTGTTTCGCCATTGCCTGAATTTTTATACTTAATTCATCAGAAATTTCTGCAGGTATTTTGCGTTTAGCACCACTCATTCCTTCGCCACCAATAGCACCAACTTTGGTTTTTGCACCACCAAGATATTTATCTTGATATGAAAGAATAGCATCGGCACGAATTGGTTCCTCACATACCGAAATTTCAACAGCCTCATGATCACCCAATACTGCACAATTTACTTCTTTAAGATTACATATTTTTGGCTCCACCAAGATGCGCCTTGACATACTAACCGCCAAATCAATTGCATCTTCTAACTCATCATCATTGTTAACAGCTGTCACACCGATGCTTGACCCCAAATTACTTGGCTTAACAATCACGGGATAACTAAATTTAGCTTTAATTTTTGATACCACAGCATCTTTGGCCTCAATCCATTCATGCGCGTAAAACCACACATCATCTAACACCTCAACACCTATACCCCTTAAAATCATTTTGGCTGTGATTTTATCCATAGTAACTGCTGAGGCTAAAACATCGCAACCAACATAAGGAATGTTCATAGTCTCAAATAGCCCTTGCAAGGAACCATCTTCACCATAAGTGCCATGAGTCACTGGCAAAACCACATCAATAGCAGCAATCTGCCTTTTGCCAAAAATACTCGCTGATTCTTTACAAACTTTGCCGGAACCAGCATTTTGATCAAGCACGCTCTTCTGGCTTTGAGCCAGCAATTGCTCAAGATCACGATAGTTTTCTAAATTAAGCAATTTCTCACCGGTATACCACTGGCCTTGTTTAGAAATATAAATAGGAATAACTTTATATTTACTTTTATCAAGCGCGGCGATGCATTGTTGTGCAGAAAGCACCGAGATCTCGTGCTCAACACTTCTACCGCCAAAAATTACGGCAATATTCAATTTCATCAATACTTCCTCTACTCATTATAATTATCCGGCAAATCATTCTCAAACAAGACTACATCACCAGCTTGTAAGATTTGTTCTAAATGCTGTTTTGCTTCGGCAAAATCTGTAGCTACGAATAACTGACTTTCTGGATATATCTTGGTTTTCAACCCGCGCCGTATTGCCACAGTCTGCTCTTTGCCCACCAAAATAACATAATCACAAGCTTGTGCAATATATTCACCAAAACGCTCGTTATACTCGCCCTCTTTGGGACCTAACTCTATCATTCCCGGGGTGATAATAATCTTTCTTTTACCTGAAATCTTTTCAAGAACCTCCAGAGCCATTTTGCTACCAATCGGGTTGGAATTAAATGCATCATCGATAAAAATAATATCGGCACCAATACGCTTTAACTCTAATCGGTGCGGTATTGCTACAAGCTGTCGTACGGGGTAAAGCATCTCACGCAACTCAACCCCAAGCTCAGAAGCAAGAGCAATAGCTCCCAAAATATTGTAGATATTATGTCGCCCAAGCAATCTAGTTTGAAAAACAACCTGAGAATTATCACGCGCCCGAATAACCGTAAAATTACTACCATGCTCATTTATTGTTAAATCTTTAACGCGATAATCAACGCCATCCTTGTCAATACCATAACCAACCACACGACACTTTGCTGCTCTAGCTATTTCTTGGCAATTAATATCATCCATATTAAAAACAGCAACGCCATTTGATGGCAATGACTCTATCAGCTCTCCCTTGGTCTTTTTAATGTTTTCAAGAGTTTTAAAAGTTTCTAGATGTTGTTCACCAACCGCAGTAATCAATCCGTATTGTGGTTTCACCAGATCACACAGTTCTTTAATATCGCCTGGCTTTTTAGCGCTCATCTCTACAACAAAAACATCGTGCGTTGGTTTTAGTTCTGAGCGAATGGTTTTAGTTACCCCCATAGTGGTGTTATAGCTTCCCGGGGTCATTAAAGTATTAAACTTTTGTCGCAAAATCTCTGCCAAAACATATTTTGTCGTGGTTTTCCCAAAGCTCCCGGTTATTCCAACGACCTTCAAGTTAGACAGTTTGCTTATTCGATTATGTGCATCGAGAAAATACCAACGTTGAATTAGCTGCTCCAACGGCAAAATTAACAAATTTACCAACATCAAAATTATTGGCACAAAAAAATTATAAAACACTAAAACAACCAATGTTGTCGCTACCCAAACATCACCGTGATGCCACCACACAACAAACGACAGCAGATAAATAGCTATCAACAAGATAATATTGGCACCAAATAAACGGCTGGCACGCGCCGTGAATACAAGTGGTTTTTTTTCTGGCAACCTCGTACGCAACAAAAATAACCTGAAATAAGCAAGAATAAAAAGCACTAAAATCACTAGTGGTACTTGAAAAAACACACCTAGCAAAGCAACCAATGGAGCAAGCTCTTTGATAGGAAAAGCCCGCAGTTTTCGCCTATTAAGCCAAACAAGATAACGCTTATTAAAATAGGAGTTTAGTTGCAAAATATGAAGATACCTTTTGATCTTCCATGAGGTGTAGCAAGCGTGGCTTACTAACGCTAAAACAAAAAAAGATAAAACCGTATAGGTAATGCTATGCATAAGTAATCACCCTAAAAACCCATCTAGTTCCACAACAACTGTCTCATAGTTATCAAGAAACGGAAAATGCCCACTACCAGGAAAAACTTTCAACTTGGAACCAGAAATCATCGCCTGCATAATTTGGCCGGCTCGCAATGGCGTACTAATATCTTTACCCCCCCAAAGCAATAATGCTGGCGCTTTAACTAGCGGCAACAACGAGATTAGATCTTCCTTCACAACTTTTACTAAAATTGACCTCATATGCCCATCAGCGTTTCGATAGTCTTCAGAACCAAATTTCCTCTTATAACGTTCAATCTTAGCCCCGAAAAGGCCTCTTGTAATAGGCAATAGAGCGAAAAACTTTACAACCTTAAAAGAATAAATTCTTAACCAAAGCCCTAATGACCGCGGCAACTTAACACCTGCGCTACTGATTAAAACAATTTTTCTTACAGCAACTAAATTTCGCGCAACTAAATTGATAATGATTTTTCCACCCAGGGAGTGTCCAATTAAAATTGGATTAGTAACTTTCACAGCACCAATAAACTGCGCCACCAAATCCGCATATTCTGGACTACCCCAAACCGTTTCCGGAGAATTGCTTAAACCAAAACCAGGCAAATCTATTGCATAAGTAGTAAATCGTTTAGCCAAATGCTGCTGCAATCTAGTCCAATGTTGTGCATTACACCCCCAACCATGAAGCAGCAGCAACGGCTCACCAGAACCAGTAACTTTATAATGAATATTTAAATTTCTGACTTTAACAAACAATTATATTTCCTTTTATTTAAAATTTTCAAAGCAGCAAGCTCATCCAAGACGATGTCATTTTAGGGCGCCATGAAAACCTCCATGTGAGTTAGCGCTTGGCATCCTTGTCTCATGACGCCCTAAAATGACAACAATAAAGAGCGGCTATTATTCTTTGGTGCTCAAGATCTTTTCCACCACTTCTTGATCACTAAACGGCAACTTCTCTTTGCCGATAATCTGATACTCCTCATGCCCCTTACCAGCAACTAAAATTATATCGTTCGCGCGGGCGCAATCAATTGCATGCGCAATAGCTACTCTACGATCTTGCTCTACTTCTGCTGCCCAAGGGCACAACAATCCTTGCAAAATATCATTTATTATCTGCTGCGGATCTTCAGCACGCGGGTTGTCATTAGTAATAATAATATGATCACTATAACGCTCTGCTATTTCTCCCATTATCGATCGCTTACCGCGATCACGAGGAGCCCCACCACAACCAAATACACACCATAACGCACCATGACAGCATTCACGCAAAACCAACAAAGCCTGCTCAAGCGCATCAGGTGTGTGCGCATAATCAATAACAACCAATGGTTTTTTATTGCCACCAAAAGTTTGCATTCTGCCTTTTACAGTCTGTAATTTTTCAATACTTGCTAAAGAAGCAGTTAAATCTACTCGCATAACCCCCAACACCCCTAATACCGCGAGTAAATTGCTTAAGTTAAAGCCACCTAAAAGGCGACTCTTTAACAAACCACTACCCCATGGGGTTATGACATTAGCAGTTACTCCAGTTATCTCTAATTTAATATCTTGAGCCTGAATCGTCGGAGCTTCAGTTTGGATATCTTTAATTGTGTACGCATAAGCCTTCAATGGTGTTTTTAGATCTCTAATCAATCCATGACCAAATTCATCATCAGCATTAATTATCGCATATTGCAACCCATGCTGCGTAAATAGCATTTTCTTTGCAGCGCCATAATCTTCCATCGTATTGTGATAATCCAAATGATCGCGTGTCAAATTAGTAAAAACCGCAATCTTGAAATCGACTCCATTAACACGCCCCTGCGCCAAACTATGAGACGACACCTCCATCGCAACTGCTTGCACACCATCTTTTTTAAACTCAAACAACCAGCGCTGTAATGTTACCGGATCTGGGGTAGTATTAATCGAGGGGGAGAGTTTTCCTGGAAAACCAACACCAATCGTTCCAATTACCCCACAAGGAACACCTAAGTCCGTTAAGGTTGTTGCAATAAATTGAGTAATTGAGGTTTTACCATTAGTCCCAGTAACACCAATTACCGTTAATTTACGCGCTGGATAGCCATAAAACTTAGCGGCGATTAATCCAACTTGTTTTTTTAAATCAGGCGCAACCATGATTGGCACTGTTGTTGCTGCTATTTTTTTTGGTATAGCATCTTCACAAAGCACTGCCACAGCACCATTATTAATAGCATCTGCAATAAAATCACGACCATCTACCGCTTCGCCTTGATACGCTAGAAATAAATCACCAGCTTTAACTTTACGGCTATCTATTGCTATACCCGTAATTAAACAATCATCCTGTGTCTTGATTTCCACAGTATCGATCAGAAGATCTTTTAGTTTAATTTTTTTCCCAGCCACTGTTTGCATCACAACCTCAAAAATTTATATACTTTCCTTCGCATCTGGCGGAATTCCCAAAATCCTAAGCGTGCCATTCATAATATCAGCAAACACTGGTGCGGCAACCCTACCACCACGATATGGCCCATGAGGATTTTTAATCACTACTGCTGCGACCAACTGCGGATCAGACACTGGAGCAATACCAACAAATGTTGCAAAATAACGATCTTTATAATACCCGCCTCGTGGCGATGCAATATATGCAGTCCCTGTCTTCCCTCCAACCCTATAACCAGGAATTTGCGCACGACGCCCGGTACCAATATCTATAACCTCTTCTAACATTGCCAACATCTGTCGACACACCTTGGGTGATAACACTTGTTTGCCAGACTCTGGTTTATCTCTTTTTATAAACGTTACCGGATGCAACAAACCATAAGAGGCAAGTGCTGCATATGCTTGTGCTAACTGTAATAAACTCACTGAAATGCTATAACCGTAAGATAAATTAGCCAGCACGATTGGTGGCATTTTGGGATAATCTGGCAAAACTCCTTCTGCTTCCCCCGGAAAACCACTTTGCGTACTTTGCCCAAAACCAACATTCTTCAATAAATTTAATAAACTATTTTTTGGTAATGACAGAGTTATTTTCGACGTGCCGATATCACTAGATTTACGCAATACTCCAGTAACTGTAAGCACCCCGTTATTTATGCCTTTATCATCTACAATAATATGACCACCAACTTCTAATCTTCCGGGGTTAGTATCAACTACAGAATCGGGGGTGTATTTGCCACTATTTAAAGCATTGGCGATGGTCAGTGGCTTGATTGTCGACCCCGGTTCAAATACATCAGTAACTGCACGATTGCGAAAACGACCAGGAAAAATTCCAGAACGACTATTGGGATTATATGAGGGAAAATTAGTCATTGCTAAAACCTCACCAGTTTTAACTGCCAAAATCACTACTGAACCAGAATCAGCATTATACTCTTCAACTGTTTTCTTTAATTCATGATACGCCAAATATTGCACTCGCCTATCAATGGTAAGCATTAAATCTCGTCCTTGCTGTGGTTCTGCAATCACTCCTAAATTAGTAACTGTATTTCCTAAACAATCTTTGACAACACGCATCTTTCCAGGGACACCACGTAACCAAGAATCATAAGCTAACTCCAACCCTTCTTGCCCCTTATCATCAATATTAGTAAAACCAACCACATGCGCCATAGCATCTGCTTCGGGATAGTAACGCTTATAACTACGCTCTGAAAAAATCCCCGGAATATGCAACGCTGTAATTTTGGCAACCAGCTCTAGGGGCAGTGAACGTTTTAAATAAACAAATCCACGCTGTTTTTGCCCTATAATCTTCTGCTGCAAAGTTTTTCTTGGTACATTCAGTAACAACGCCAGTTGCGCCATTTGGTCGCTAGTAGCATTAAATAATTTGGGATTAACCCAAATTGACGCTACCGGTATACTAATTGCCAACGGCCTGCCACTACGATCAGTAATCATGCCGCGATGAGCTGGAACACTCACTTCACGAACGCTACGAATATTGCTTTGATCAAGCAAAAAACTGTGTTTAATAATGCCCAAATAAACAATTCGACCAAGTAAACCCAATATAGTGGCGAACAAAATTAATACTAAAATCAACAGCCGCCATTTATACCCATCATCTTGATCGCGCATAATTCATTAGGTTTTTATCACTACTACGTCGCCAGACAGAGGAATTTGCATTTGCAATTGTCGCTGGGCAACCATTTGCACCCGTGCCTGAGCTGCCCATGCACTTTGTTCTAACAATAATTTACTACTATCAGACTGTAATTGCTCGCTTTGTGCTTGCAATTTATGTTGCATTATAAATAATCGACGATTGAGATCTTTTACATAGACCATCCCCAACGCTGAAATCAATAATAAAAATACCATCACCAAAATTTTTAATTCTGGCAAATTAAAGCTAATCAGCGTTTCCCGTACAAATGTGTTGTCTGAAACAACCGTCCTAGCTACTGCATTCATTTTAACTTCTCCATTATCCTTAAGATTGCGCTTCTTGAGCGCGGATTATTATTTATCTCTTCCGTGCTAGCGTGAATAGCTTTCCCAATGCGTTTTAGACGCTTGGGTAATTGTATATCTCGCAACGGCACGCCTTCTGGCACATGACCCATCATGTGCTTTTGCATAAACTGCTTTGCAATCCTATCTTCCAAGGAATGAAAACTAATAACTGCTAAACGCCCACCAACTGCCAACACATCCAAACATTGACCTAAACAATCATGCAACTCTTGCAATTCATCATTAATAAATATGCGAATCGCCTGAAAAGCCCTTGTTGCCGGATGCTTATGCTCTTCCCATTTTGGATTAGCTTTTTTAACAATTTCAGCTAACCGACCAGTTGTTACAATTGGTGCAATTGCACGTTCCACCACAATCGCATGAGCAATCCTTCTACTAAACCGCTCCTCACCGTATTCCTTTAAAACCTGAGCAATTTCGTTTTCTTTAGCGCGATTCAGCCATTTAGCTGCATCAAGTAACTGCTCCTGATCCATTCGCATATCTAATGGCCCATCGCGCAAAAAACTAAAACCACGCTGCGCACTATCTAACTGAGGGGAAGAAACCCCTAAATCCAACAAAATACCGTTAACTTTTCCGCTGTAACCAAGCTCATCAATCCATGTTTTAATCTTGGCAAACGATCCTTGCCGAATAATTAGACGCTTATCACCAATTTGCTGTGCCTTTTGGATCGCCTCCAAATCTTTATCTATGCAAAGCAAAGACCCACTATCATCAAGATGCCGCAAAATTTCCCGACTATGCCCGCCACGACCAAAAGTCGCATCAACATAAACGCCATCTTTTCTGATATTAAGCCCTGCTATCGCTTCTTCAAGCAACACTGGCTTATGCTCACCACCAACACTTTTCTCCAAAAAATCTTGAGAAGACTTTTCAGAGCAAGACCAAGATTTATGCTTTCTATTCATCAAACTATTTACAGCGACAGCAATTGTAATTCTGGCGGCAAGGTTGATAATTCATCTATCCCTTTAGCCAACCAATTATCGCGATTCTCTGTCCAAATTTTTGTATCCCAAATTTCAAATTTTTTGCCCTGACCAATTAACATCACGCTTTTATCAAGACCTGCGTATTCACGCAAAAGTGGTGGCAACAAAAGACGACCACTACCGTCCATTTCTAATTCAGTTGCATGTCCAATTAATAAGCGTTGAATACGACGAGTTATCTGGTTAAAACTTGGGAGATTTTCAATTTTCTTCTCGATCTCTTCCCAAATTGATAGTGGATACAACAACAAACATTTTTCTTCCGTATCAATCGTAACTACTAACTGCTCTTTTGCGCCAGTTTGCAGTTGCGCACGATAGCGCGTGGGCATCGCCATGCGCCCTTTTGCGTCTAAATTAATGAAGTTAATTCCACGAAACATTTCTTAATTTATCTCCACTTTTTTCCACTACCCGCCACTTTATGCCACTATACCCTCAAAACTTATCAATTGTCAAATAGATATGGGATAAACCTCTTGAAATAGATCGGGTTAAGACAACCGAACATATGTGCCAATTAGTTTTTAATGCTATGATTGCCTTAATGAATCAAAATCAACCACCTGCGCTTACCATAGCCAAACTTCACGTACGCTATCGACAGCACTGGCTGTTTGATCAACTGGATTTTCATTTGCCGGCGCAAAAATGGACCTGTTTACTTGGCCCAAGTGGCGTTGGTAAAACAACATTGTTGCGTTTTATCGCTGGACTAGAATACGCAAAAGATACCGAGTGCTTTGGTAGCATTACCACCTCAGATAACCAACCATTAAGCAATCGCATTACTTACATGGCACAACAAGATTTATTGATGCCTTGGTTAAATGTTTTAGATAATGTGTTAATTGGCGCCCATTTGCGTAACGAGAAAACAACCCCGCAATTAAAACAAACAGCTATTGATTTGCTCGAAAATGCTGGCTTAAAAAATATTATTCAGTTAAAACCGCAGCAACTATCTGGTGGTATGCGACAACGAGTTGCGCTAGTTAGAACTCTATTCGAAAATCGCCCGATAATTTTAATGGACGAACCATTTTCGTCTTTGGATGTAATCACGAGATTAAAATTACAAAATTTAGCGAGCAAGCTATTGATAAATCGTACAGTTTTGTTGGTAACTCACGATCCGCTGGAGGCCTTAAGACTTGGAGATTATATTTACACTATGGCCGGTTCGCCTGTAAAAATAAGCGTTCCAATTGAACCGATAGGCTCAGCACCGCGCGACCCAACTGACATAACCTTGTTGCAACAACACGCAAAATTAATGCAACTACTTGCCGAAAACAGCGAGGAAGATTAGAGGCCAGAATTTTTATGATAACTATATTACGCGGAACAATAATCGCTATAGTGCTAATTTTAATATGGCAATTTATTGCTGTTATCTTCAATTTACCGCCATACATTTTACCAACCCCTCTTTTGGTGTTAGAAAGCTTTCAACGCTACGGTATTTTAATCCTGCAACAGTCAGTACCTACGATAATCGAGGCCTCTCTTGGCTTTGCTTTTAGCTTTTTGCTTGGAACTTTTGGCGCACTGGTATTAATCTATTTTCGCCCAATGCGCTTATGGTTTTTACCAATTCTATTAATCAGCCAAGCACTACCAACATTTGCTATCGCACCCTTATTCGTGATTTGGTTTGGTTATGGCATGGCATCAAAAATCGTAACTACAATTTTGATGCTGTTTTTCCCGATCACCAGCGCATTTTATGATGGTTTACGTCGCACTCCACAAGGATATTTGGATCTTGCACAAACGATGAACGCATCTAAATGGCAAACATTACGATGCATTCGCATTCCTATGGCGCTGCCATCTCTTGGCAGTGGTTTACGCGTCGCAGCAACTTTTGCCCCAATGGGAGCCGTAATTGGCGAATGGGTTGGCGCAAGCAAAGGACTTGGATTTTTAATCTTAAACGCAAACTCAAGAATGCAAATTGATTTAATGTTTGCAACATTATTTGTCTTGATCATTTTAACTTTGGCTTTTTATTTCATAGTGGATTTGTCGATAAAATCCGTAATTTCATGGAGCAATGAAACAAGTGATCAATAGACTATTAGCTTGCTTTTTGCTGGTACTTTACAGTTCAGCTTTTGCCATCAAACAAAAACCACTGATGGTAGTACTCGACTGGTTTGTTAACCCCAATCATGCTCCATTATTTGTTGCCGAGCAGGAAGGATTTTTCGCTCAACAAGGAATCGAAGTTAAATTTATTCCTCCAGCTGACACATCCGAAGGCGAAAAAATGGTTGTGGCCAACCAAGCAGACATTGCTGTAACTTACCAACCAGCATTAATCTATAAAACGATACATGGCCTCCCATTAACGCAATTTGCCACTTTGATAAATTCCCCGCTAAACTGCCTCGTCGTTTTAAAAGACGGGCCAATTCACTCGCTCAAAGATCTCAAAGGAAAACGAATTGGTTATAGCGCAATTGGCAATAACAGCATCGTACTCGCTACCATGCTAAAAAATGCCGGATTAACCCCCAACGATGTCGAATTGATAAATGTAAAATTCAATCTTACCCAAGCATTGCTTACCAGCAAAATTGATGGCTTCACGGGTGGCATGCGCAACTTTGAACCCGTTATTATGGAACTCGCAGGCAAACCCGTTAGAATGTTTTACCCGGAAAATCATGGCTTCCCTATGTATGACGAATTAATTTTTGTTACAAATAAAAATAAAATTAATGATCCAGCTTTAACTAAATTCGTCAAAGCACTCCGGCAAGGTGTCGCGTATCTCCAAGAAAACCCTGAAAAAAGTTGGCAAAAATTTGCTAAAAATCATCCGGAATTAAACAACCCATTAAACGAAAAAGTTTGGTTTTTAACATTACCCTACTTTGCTAGCGATCCCGCAAAAATAGACCGGGCACGTTATCAAAATATTTTGAATTTTATATCATCGGAAGCCACAACTTTTTTAAATTCAACACGTTAACTCACACACCGCATCGTTTTTTCAACCCCAGAATAATAATTATACCCTCTTAAGGTTTTGTTAATAATCGGCTGCTATGATCACATTAAGCAAGAATGATTTTGAAAGAAAAAAGGATCACCGAATGTTTACTGACCTACTAAAATATAAATTTAAATCCCAAAACAAATCCACTGTTTTTTGCCGCTATTGGCATTGGCGTCGAATTGTTTCTCTTGTTGTATTAATAACATTCTCCAGCCCGATATTTTCACCTGCATTCGCAGCAGATCCATCGGCTGAAACAGAAACCCTTACACTCCAACCTTTCGATCCTTTGCAAGGAGATGGCACCATTCCTCCTTCTTCTAAAGAAGAAGTAGATACTGCCTCAGCCCCTACATCCGGCGACACAACTAGTTTCGTTTCGCCACAACAACAATCAACTAGCGAATCCAGCGACCACCAACCCAACTTGAGAGAAAAATTTTTATTAGCAAAAAAACGGTATCAACCTTATATCAATTTAACCAACCAGGTTTATAGATTATCCGACTTGCTCGATCCGACTATTTTTAATGAATACAAGCAATTAGAGCTAAAATCCCTGTATTTACGGACGACAAATCTTGCTCTAGATGCACAATTTGCGGCACAAATTAACCAACTGGCTCAAACTGGGGTTAGAGAATTATTGCTGTTTATTCATCAAGATCAACCAACCATCAGCACAGAACAACTCAATGATTTCGTAAGAGATAACAAAATACGCATCAACTTGATGATGATTCCTGTAACCGACAGGGATATAGAAGCTATTCGCGCTGATTCCATCGGAAAAAATGACATACTGGGGTTTGAAAAAATTTCAGAGCGCAAATTAATTTATAAAGATGCTCATAGCCTTGCCTTATTAAACAATGAAGAAACAGATCGGCTTATATTGCATAACTACGTAGAGCATACAAGAAGAGGAAGCGCAAAAACCACTTTTGAATTAAAAGAGCCATCATATATAACAGCAAGCGATAACCCAACAGATGAAAAAAGAATCAAAAACCCTGCTGCCATTAAGCGCGGCAGCAAGGCTCCATTAGAGGTTAGTAAAAACATCGATTTGGATGCGCAGGTTGAGAGACAATTGGAAAGCGAGAGCGAATTAGATCTAGACCGAGAACAAGCAGATAATAAATTTGATGAAACGGTGGCTATTCAAAGGGCACAGCAAATCAAACTACAGTGTTTTTACGAAGAAGATCAGTCCGACTACCAAGATAAGACGGAACCATACACATTAGTTCCCTCTTTATTTGCAAGTGCTCGAGATATGAAATTCATTACTAGCAAAGCGTTAGACCTGGTGATGCAAAATTATTTCTTGTTTCGCGATGGTGTTGATATGGATAACCTACCCATTGGGCTTGCCTATAGAAACCACATTCTGTTCGCCTCTGATCAAAGGCTTGCCTCTATGCCAATAAATGGTTTTACAGTAAAACCGAATCCCATCAAACCATATACCAGCAACCCCCTTGAATACTCATGGTTACCATTTGCCACCAAAGCTTCCATATCATTAAACGATATCTATGGGAGCGATATTGCACCTAAGATTCATGGATACGATGCACACCCAATAATTAAATCGCAGGGGATGATTACCGACATTATGTTAGATATACCATTTAACAGCTATCATATTACTCATAGACCTACAGGAGGCCAATCATACCGCGTAACACAACATTTTTTCGTTCAAAACACTGGAGAAAGTAAACGAATATTTTTAGATACATTCCCCGGAATCTATTTTTATGATTTATCCGAATCTGACCAGCAAAGATTACAAGATATCTACAATAATCTACAAACCAGAGGGTTAGTAAAAATATTAAGCAACATTATAAAAAGTGAAAATACTTCAGAATATTCTTCACACGAAACTTTAGGAGGAATTTCGGACGGAGGCTTTTTATTGGAGGAAGGAGCGTCTTTGTTTTTTAAAAAATTATTTCAAGAGATACTACCCCCATCTAACACGGAAAAACAAAAATTTTTCCGTGAGGTTTTAGAAGGATATCGATTTAAACATAACAGCCTTCCTGAAGATGTTTTTGAAGGATTGGATGAGTTTTATAAAAAATTAAAAGAACTCATGGTAATAAATAAAGTTACCGATGCTTTACAAGAAGAAATATTAACGCGATCTATATCAATAATAAAAAAACAAATGGAAAGTGGTAGCAGCTTTAAAACAGTATTGGGCCGCTTCGTTAATATCTTGAGCTTAATTACATCTCATGGTGGAAACATAAAGGAGCAATTGGAATACTTAGATAGCACAGAAGGAAGTTCAATTTTAAAAGATCCGCAACAGTATTGGAGGGCCGGAGATCTGGGATTAAATATAATACATCCATCGCTTGCTTTGAGTGCTAGAGATGCAACCTTATCCGGTAACAGAGACACCATTACTCCTGATCAATTGATAAAACAGATTTCCGATAAAGATTATCCAACAGGCTGGAGCACTACTGACTATGCACCACTAACCAACACCATGAGGTATCTCACTACTCTTCCCCCGCATCAAAGACCAAGCATAGCAACATATTTCGACCACTTCTATGCATTACCAGACCAAAGGGGACATATAAGAAATTATTGCTACCCCTTCTGTTTCACAGATAAACAGGATAACCCTAAAAGAGAATCTCTTAGGACTATGGAATATTCCTTATTTGACGAAGTTTCTTCCAGATACGCAGTAGACGCAGGCGCGTTTATTTTTGGAGCTATTTATAATCCTGACGCCAATCGCACACCATCGCAACTGGAGGATGAATTAGGAAAAAAATATATTCTCTTTGTAATAGAGGATGGCGAAATAACCTTACAGATAAAATTAAATGATTTCTCTGAAACAATAAAGCTTTCTGAACTGGGACTGTCTAAGGAAAAAATAGAATCAAAATTATCAGACATAAAACAATATACAAAAAATAACAATGAACTTTGCCGATTAACAGAAAGTCAATCGGGGGACTTAATAGAACTTTTATTGTCTCGTTTCCCTGAGATATCATCTCAGTTGATGGGTAAAATCATGAACCCTGAGATGCAATCGGTTTTTAAAAATGCTGGCCCCACTGAAAGTATCCACAGCCCTATATCCATTAAGCTTGAGGGCGGCACTTATGAATTATATCTCGGGGAAACAAAGCTCGACAAGAAGTCGTTAACCCTGCCTACTGTTTTGGATGAGCGAATTCAACAGTGCAGACTGAATAGCGAAACATGTTTTGATATAACATTGTCCCCAAGCGAAATGGCTGGCACTATTTTTGAATCCTTCCAAGCACCTTTGGTACATCAACCATATTTTGGCGATAAAAGTTATGAAGAAAAAATGATAGCTCTCAGTGGAGCGCCAAAAGAAAAAACCAAGCATCGTTGTTATGCTGTTGTGGGGGTGGTCACAGATGATTCCAATTTAGTAACAAATTTTACAGCGCCACAAGCGGCAGAGAATATTAAATTATTGGCTCTTAATATACTCTCATCAACTGGGGGACATTATGACCCGAAATATCCAGATCAGGAGTTTGCTTCGTATGTTTCCTTATTCAACACTCTATTTTCTGATGTTAAAGTATACGACGATATTCACGCAAATTCCGGACAATACGACATCGAACAAGACCTTAATTATGGCCCTTCACGTGTGATCCGTCGATATGATGTTATCGGTGGTAGTCTTGATAAAAGCCCAGAGGTTAAAGACAAAGAAGCGCGGCATAAAAGAATGGTTGAAGCCTTTATTAATATCTACAAAGAAAACCCGTCCTTTAACTTTGCTCAAGTGGTTGCTTTGGGATTAGTCGATCCTACTCTGGCTGCTGACACAATTGAGAAAGCCAAAATATTACTGCAATACAACGGCCATTTTACGCAAATGCTGAGAATTTTATTGTCCACACCAATATCATCGAGCTCTGTACCCGCCGATGAGCCATCCGCAACAGCTGGATACGATGAGTTACGTGCAAGAGGCGGGGCTATCGCAAATGCTATCGGTAATTTATTCAAACCAGCTGCTTCTCAAGAAACAGATCCCATAGACACCCTAGGTACCCAGCCATTGATCCATGACCTGCTGACTCAACAAGGGAAACATCCTGAGAACCTGTCATTTTTTGCCGCGAGCCTGGGAAGAGAACAAGAGATAAATGCCGATCGTATTAAAACACTGCTTTCAAAGCTAGGGACACTAACCCCCTCTCTTAAAGATCAATTACTTGATAGCTTTGCTACCACGCAATTACCATATGCTGGGGGTGAAATTGTTGCTAGTGCTTTCCCTATCATAACATTAGACGATTTGGACCATCCTGATGCTATTAGCACCAAGATAGAATCCGCAAAACAATCGCAAATTCCCTCTTCCTCTAAAAAAACAATATTTAATGATGCTAATGTCCGTGCTGTGGAGCAATCCACAATTGATTTTAGTGAATTAGCAGGGACACACCCTCTTTCACTGACGGATGAAGTAAAATCAAAACGCTTTAGTGATATAAGAAAAAATATCTTAGAAGACAAAGATTTTATCAAGATAAATTTTACTAAAGATCTAGAAGATCAGGAGCTCATCCAAAAAATTCACTTTGATGTGGCCGTTGCAATATTCTCTGTTTTTTCGCAACATCAAACAGATTGGAAACAAGAGGAACAAAAAAAACTAACCTTTTTATTTAACCCCAAAAAGAAACTGGAAGAGCAATTTTTAGAAATTGAGCTTAACTATCATCAACTTTCTAAATTACTGAGTAAATATATTGATCAGCGTGAACGACAAGAGTTCTTAGATCATTTATTAGCTCAACCCAATATTCCCTACCCCACACAAGGTGAAGTGTTGCGTTATCTTAACTCGATAGATAAAACAGCATTACAAGCCAAGGGCCATACCTTACCTACGCTGATAAAAAGCGCAGGAAATAAAATCATAGGACAACACTTCGATGCATTTAAAATCGCAACTGATCATTTTATGCAATCTGGTACCGGTATTAGCCCTGAAGAGCTATATCGACACATCGAACACCTTGCAGATGCAAAATATAGCAGCCCTAATATTCAAAGAATCACCACCTATTGTTTGGAGCATTCAAATTATTCAATTATTCCTATTTTATCAGTAATAGATGGCCAAGCCGAAAATATTGATGAACTGGTAGATTTTATGCTTCGTATTTCGCCAGCAGACATAGAAAGACTAGCTGAGGTTTTGGGCGATAATTTCAAAACCTTGTTAGCCATAAAAGAAATCAAAAAAATTGAGATCTTGATGGGCATAGCATTGAAATTAGGTAGCGACATCACCAAAGATCGGTATTCGTTACTAGTAAAACGAATCATGAAAAACGATATGGGTTATGCAAAATTAATTAGCTCTTACTTGCTAATAGATAACGTCCCGAAACAAGACAGGATTAATGAAGTTTTTAATCATATCGATCACCCGGAAGCAGCGCAAGCCATCTTTTCTGAGTATCACACAGAAAGATTTGAATATGACGAAGCTAGGGTTACTTCAAAGATTAAAGAAATGCGAGGTAAAAATACGGATAATGATGAGGGAAGGGAGATTTATGCGGCAGAACAACGGAAGTTACATGACCTTTTTACACAAGTAATGGCAAAGGCTAAAACTTATAGCGCTTTAAATATTAATGCGATCAGGGCGAAGGCTATTGAATTAAAACGTCGACGCACGCTGCTAAAGGAACATGCAAAAGAAGAGATAGAGCAAGTTGATTTAGAATACATCGCTCTTGCTTTTGAAACATTATACAGAAGCACGGGTATGTTTCCTCGAGACACACAAATACTTAGTGTGCTTTTGAGTGTCATTAATTCTAATCATACTATCCAAGAGATTGCTACTGGAGAAGGCAAAAGTTTAATTGCGGCGCTGCAAGCCGCATATTTGTGTTTCACAGGACAAACTGTTGATGTGGTAACGTCGAGCCAAGAATTAGCCAGAAAAGATCGTCAAGAATTTGCTTTGTTTTATCAAAATCTAGGACTAACCGTATCTCGCAGCATCATAACCGCTGCATCAGAAATTAGCGCCTACGAGAAAGGTGGAATTAACTATGCAGTTGCCTCGGATTTGGCGCTCTTCAGAGCAAATAGAGAGTTTTACAGCGATAAAATCGATATAGGGTTAAATACCGACGTTAGCTTGATTGGCGATGAGGTTGATTTTGTTTTAACATCCGGAATCAATTTTAAACTAGCGACTTCATTAATTAAAACCACTCAGAAAGAAACGAGAGCCTTATTTGATTACATCATAGAATTTTCTAAAACTCCAATCTTTGAAAATGAAAATCTTTCTAGACAAGATGATGTCAAAAATCTAAGGCTGTATTTGGCATACCAATTTCTGCTCTATGATTCATCGTATAAATATCCACTAAGTTTAGCCCAGCTTAATGATTTGAAGAACAGCAAAGATCCACGGGCACCAAAGCTCCATGCCCTACATCGCGCCTTATCTAAAACCAATAAGCATGCAGATCAATTGTTTGATAAATTACTTTCCGCTGTTGTGATAGCAAAACAGCTGGTCGAAGGAGTTGACTATGTTATCCTCAAAGAAAATATCGCAAACGAGAAGGCGTTACTGCAAGTCACACCCATCATCAAAGACCAGCCAAGCAGAGGAACAGTATTTGGCGATGGGGTACAACCTTTTGTACACCTTTTGCTAGAACAACAACACCCGGAATTAAAACAACGATTCGATGTTTCCATTCCCTCCTCCACTATTTTTAATATCAGCCCCAAAAACTTTTTTGATTACTATAGATTAAGCGGGGGGAGAATTATCGGTATGACTGGCACAGCTGGAAGCAAAGAAGAAATCGGAGAATTTAGAGTTACAAATAAGATGCTTACTTTTAATCTGCCACGACATGATGCGGATAGAAAAAAAGTTAGCCAAGAAGAAGCAAAAAACAAAGAGGAACAATATCAAAAAGCCCATGATATTTTAAAAACTCTTCCCGTTGACAGGCCAGTCATCATTTTTGCTGAATCAACAAAAGAAGCAGAACAAGTTTATCAGGAAATGCGTGATCATCGAACCAATTCACAATTATATGCCGCATCGCAGAAAGATACTGCTAGAACTGTAAGAGAAATCCTCGATAACGCTGGTAAAGATGGTTACCTCACCGTAACCACGCCTATGCTTGGTCGTGGTACGGATTTCTATACTGAACATAAAGATGGTTTTTTAGGAATCAACCTTTGCACCAACATTACCTTTAGCACTAAGATGCAAATTTATGGCAGGGTCGCAAGGAATGGACATCCCGGAGAAATTATTTCCATATTTAATCGAGAACTTTTTGGTGAGAGCATAGAGTCTCACATGCGAGAGCTATCAGAAGCAGAAAAAACTGAGAGAATGAGATCACAACCATTAACTGACGTTTTAAAATATTTTAATCTCATGAACCGGGATCAAGCTATAAACGCCATAAAATGCAATGAATTCATCTTAAAGACATGGAGCAAAATAACTGAAGGGAGGACAAATTATGCAGAATTGCGCGGTGAATTGGTTCAGGCTCTTAAAAAAGAATATCCTGAGCTTACTGTAGGCCTCGACCAATATTTAGAGCGAATAGATGGTGGAATCCCTGAAACAACAGATGAGCCACATGACGATGGTTTGTCAGGATTTACGCCGCCATACTATAAATATGTGGCGCAAACCTACCCAGATAGTCACATAGCTTATGGCCTTAAGCAGTTTAAACCCGCCGACCAGACTATTAATAGCTACTGGTGGAATGCTGAGAGCACAGCAAGATCTACTCCATTATCAGCAATAGAACTCCCACGCCAAAACACAAATAAACAATATGAGCTATTTTATCGCTCGGCTGCCAAAGCACAATACGCCATCATGGCTACGCACGCATTTGATCTAGAAAAAAATGTATTTAAACTTTATACCGAACACGAGTATCGCTTAACTCCAACCTTTACTTCCGTATCCATACCTCATGAGTTCGTATTATCCTTAGATGGGGGTAAAGCTTATGGTAAAATAGACGGAAAAGATCGCATAGAAATAGCACCTGCTTATACTTTTGAAAAAGGGATACCACAAAGTATATACGACGGGGTACTCACCAAGTTACAAGCTATTGCAGCAACACCAATAACACCAGTCGAGCTTGAACCACAAGAAATAGCAGCGATTAATAAATTCATTAACGCCGCTGGTTATAATGAAGCAAAATCTTTAGAAGGAGAAGGATCAAACGGCAATTTGATGTTATACGAATTTAAAAAATCATTTGCCGCATATCAACTTTTTGTCAAAAGCGACGAAGTTTATCAAATTGCCAATATTATAAATAACTTTGGGATGGCTAAAGATATAGACACCACAAAACTAGCACCTGGACAATATCAGGCAATAAATATTACAACTCTATTCACCACCTCAGACAGCCATGCAGAATCGATACTAACAGATGGAAAGTTATTGTTCTGGATCAATAGAGGAGGAGATGAATCAGGAGAAAAACCAGGCATTAAAGTGTTTAAAATAATTAGAGATCTACCTCAAGTTATAGCTGCCATTGATTGGATGAAAGAACCGCACTCACAAACAGACACGCGGACCAAAATTTATAGCTTACTGAGAGAAGACTCCGACAGTAATATTCCAGGACATATTCTCATTCCTATGCCTGGACAAACCATAGGCAATTGTGGCTGGACACAAACCGAAGGGATGTTAAAAGCTGCGGCCATAGTTAATAGATTAAGAAGGCTTGATATTCTGCAGGATGATCTGTACCAAAAACCTACCACTGCCTATGACAGAGTAAAAATGTTTACAGAAAGTCAAGAATGGCAGAAGGTGTTAAAAGATTCAGAAGATATCTACAAAGACTTTATAACGTATGACAGGGTGAAAAGACTTGAGGCGATGATAGCAAGCATGGATGATACACCATCTTTTGTTTTCCATAGTACAGAGGAGCAAATAGAACTCAACCAAAGAAAACAGTTTACTGGCAACCCTATAACCACCCAGTTGCTCGAAAGTTTACACGATGCTCTAAAACTAGACCATGCTAGGTACGACAATACAATATATGAAAAACAAGTCGCTGATATGTTAAGCAGAATTGATTTAGAAATCGCACTGGGATCCGAAATGGGCGAGGCACTTCAACGTGTTGGTGGAAAAGAAAGTGCGCGAAAGATATTAGTAGCCTACCAAAAAAATAAGCAAAATACTTTCGCTGACTTAAATAAAATATACAAAAGAATAGAAGCGGATGGAGTTGAAGATAAAAAATCACAGGACGCATTATTCGTAACAATACTGGGTAATATCATCGATAGTGAATACCAATATTTTCTAACCCAAGCAAGCTTGCGTGAGAGTGAGAATTGGCGCGTATCTTTGCAAGATGCTCAAGTAAAAATCGAAGCATGGCGTCCGGTTTATCAGGAATGTCACCTGCCAAGCGCTGATGAATATGCAGACCTGCCTGGACGGCTATTTCCTCAGGTAATAAAAACCGGGAATGCACTATCCGTGACACAAGTGGAGATCGAAATTTAGCGCTGTGTTACAAACCGGACGGGAACCTAATTTTGCTTGCGCACAAAACTCGTGATTATTTCCATATGGCTAGTGTGCGGAAACATATCAACTATTTTTGCGCTCTTCAATTTATAGCCATTGCCGACTAATTCTTTGGTATCACGCGCAAGAGTTGCATGATTGCAGGAAATATAAATTATTTTTTGGGCGCCAAATTTTTTAATTTGCGAACAAATTCCTTGCGCGCCAGTACGCGGTGGATCAAGTAAAATCTTATCGTATTTTTGTTGCGCCCAGGGGAGTGCAGTTAGCTCCTTGGTCAAATCTGCGCAGTAGAATTCCGCATTTTTGATCTTGTTGTGCTCGGCATTTTGTTTGGCCCGGACGATTGCGTTTTTACTACCCTCGACCCCAACAATTTCAGCACACTTTGTTGCAATCGGCAGAGTGAAATTGCCAATACCGCAGAACAAATCAAGAATTTTGTCGCTTGGTTGTAACTCCAACAATTCAAGCACATAAGCAACCATCTGTTGGTTTATGTTTTGATTTATTTGAGTGAAGTCTACTGGAGAGAAAATCATCTCAATATTTTGCGCTGAGAGTTTGTAGCTTAATGGAATGGGCTCTTGGTTTGATACAAGGGGCTGAACTGTTTCCACCCCGCCCGCTTGCACATAAATTTGAAAATTATGTTCGCCACCAAATTTTTGCAAAAGATCGATATCTTTATCAGAAAACTGTTGCAAATGCCGAAACAAAAGCACGGTAACATCGTCACCACAAGCTATTTCAACCTGTGGAATTTGATTGTAAATAGAAAGCTGCTCAACTAATTTACTCAAAGCTAAAATTTTCTCACCGACTGTCGGATGTAAAATCGGACATTCGGTAATATCAGCCACATATCTGCCATTTTTTTCATGAAACCCGACGAGCACTTTTTGTTTTTTTTGCACATATTTTACTGAAAGCCGAGCCCGACTACGGTAGCCCCAGACTGGACCAACAATTGGTGGCAAAATTTTTATGGCATCCAAGTTGCCAAAATGCTTCATTTGTTCTTGGAAGGAGTTTGTTTTGAAAGAAAGTTGTTTGACGTGATTGAGGTGTTGCAAACTGCAACCACCGCAAATATTGAAATGAGGACACTTAGGAATGAGGCGATCAGGAGATGGATTTAGGATCTCCACAACCTTCGCCTCATCGAATTTATTATGACGACGAGTATAAACAAAACTCACTTTTTCATCTGGCAACGCATTTTCTAAAAATATAGTTTTGCCGTCAATATGCGCAACCCCACGCCCATCGTGACTCAATGACTCCACATGAATTTCTTTTATGACCTGATTCTCTGTCATTCTTTAACTGTCTTATAACCGGCAGCATTCCATAGGGGTATAAGCAAAAGAATTGACAATACAGCACATCCGCCTATAACAATAAAGAAACCCTCCCAACTAAAGTTGTTTATTACCACTCCTACTGGATACCCAGATAAAGCCGCGCCAAGATAGGCGAATAAACTAACAAACCCTGTTGACGTTCCAGAAGCTTCACGATGTGATAATTCAGCAGCAGCTGTACAAATCAGCATTTGCGGGCCAAAAACAAAAAATCCTATTCCCGCCATAATTGAAGCGTGGAAAATGAAAAGTTTTCCTGGTACCAACCAAAAAGCCATTAATAAGGCAATAATTCCTATACAAAACAAAACGTTCGTTTGACCCCTCATGCCGCGAAATACTTTATCTGAGCACCAACCGGCAACTAAACTTCCAAAGAATCCGCCAATTTCAAAAAACGACATACAAGTATTGGCTTTCATTAACGAATAACCATGCTCAGTTAAATAAACCGAACCCCAATCATTTACAGCAGTTCGTACCACATACACCAAAGCGTAGGAAAATGCCAAAATCCAAAGGTACTTATTTTTTAACACATAAGTAAAAAACAGCTCCAACATCGGTTTCTTCGCCGTTTGCTTATCTTCTTTTTCTCCACCCGCATAATCATTTCTATATTTTTCAATTGGTGGCAACCCTTGGGCCTCTGGAATTCCCCTTAAGCGATTAATTACAAATAAAGCAATAAGAACAACAGTTACTCCAGGCACAAACATGGCCATACGCCAATTACCAGAAATAGCAACGCTGCCAGCAACAACAATTGGAATAAGAGCCCCACCAACATTATGCGCCGTATTCCAAACACCCCACCACCTACCGCGTTCAGATCTGGAATACCAGTGGGTTAACAAACGAGCACAAGGAGGCCACCCCCAACCTTGGAAAAAACCATTGATTAACCAAAACAACGTTAAGCACATGAGGGAAGAAGAAAACCCAAAAAATATATTTGCTATACCCGTGAGAATTAAACCAACAGCCATAAAATAACGAGGGTTTGACTTATCCGATATCATACCGCTAATAAATTTACTTACTCCATAGGTAATATAAAAAACACTTCCTAATAAACCTATTTGAGATTTGGTAAAATGCAGATCATGAATCATCTGGGGAATAACAAACGTAAAGCTCTTGCGGGTTAGATAAAAACCGGCGTATCCAATGTACATGGCGTACATCGTTCTAATTCGCCAATAGCGGTAAGTTTTGTCGATTACACTGGGGTCAGTAATTTTATCAATATGCGGTGGTGCTTTAAAAAAATTCAAGATTTGCTTGATTATTTTCATTATTTCCCCTTATTTATTAGTTGTAAAGTTATGAAGAACCTGACTAAAAAATATTGCGAATACGGCAAACATCGTATCAACCGTAAACACAGCAGCATCACTATCAACCCCTTCCATATCCGCCCAACTAAAAACAGTCAGCGTATAGAAAATCACAGCATTGATACCAACAAGTTGTTGGAACATCTGAACATCCGGAGAAAAAACTATTTAGATAAAAAACGACCTTTCATTCTGGCGCGATCGTATCATGTTTTTTGTTTTTTGGTAACAGCCTTTTTCAATTTATTTTTCATTTTTTTAAGCTTAATTGCCAAACTGCGTTATTTTTTGCTAAACTGTAATCGACTTACTATTTAAATTAAGAGGTGAATATGAAATTACGTAGTGCTTTATTAGTTATTAGCTTGGTGTTAACCAGCTTGTTAAGTGGTTGTACCAGCATTAATCCTTATACTGGGGAAACTCAAGTTAGTAGAACAGCTATCGGAACTGGTGTTGGGGCGCTTGGTGGCGCTTTAGCTGGACAATTAATAGGCGGTAATACTGCTAGTACCTTAATTGGTGCTGGTATCGGCGCTGCGGTTGGGGGTGTAACCGGCAATTATATGGATCGCCAAAATGAAGAGCTCAGAGCGCAATTGCAAGGCACTGGCGTGCAAATAGCTCGCGTTGGTAAAGATATTCGTTTGATCATGCCCGGCGACATAACTTTTGAGAACGATCGTTCGGATATAAGGTCTAATTTTTATAACACATTGAATTCAGTAGCAATTGTTTTGAATAAATTCAACAACACTACTGTCAAGGTCGCTGGTTTTGCTTCAAACACCGGCAACGCAATGCACAATCAAGAGCTATCAGAACAACGCGCTCGTACTGTCGCTGACTACTTGATTGCACAAAAAATTGATCCAAATCGCCTAATGGCAGTTGGTTATGGCGCACGTTATCCGATTGCAAATAATGCGACCAGAGAAGGACAAGCGAGAAATCGCCGCGTTGAAATTACAATTCACCAGCTATCTAACTAGCTGTTTAAACAATCATTAATGGCGATCGCGAGGTCGCCATTATATTTGTCATGCCTATATTAACATACACTTTTTCCTTTCTTTTTGCCGTTCTTGTTCTGGTATTAATTCATGAATCTGGTCATTTTTTAGTCGCTCGTTTATTCAAAGTTAAAGTAGAACGTTTTTCCATTGGTTTCGGCAAACCGTTTTATACTTGGAAAAACAAAAAAAGTGGCACTAAATATGCACTAGCGCCAATCCTATTGGGCGGTTATGTCAAGCTTTTAGATACTCGAGAAACCAAAATTTCATCGCCTAATCAACACCTTGCGTTTGATCACAAACCAATATTACAACGTATGGCCATTATCTTAGCAGGCCCCATGGCTAATATTATTTTTGCATTTTTTGCCCTTTGGTTGATGTTTTTGATTGGCTTTAAATTACCCAAGCCCATTATTGGCAAGATCATACCAAATTCAATTGCAAGCCATGCTAATATGCGAAGCGGTGAAAAGATAATCACAATTGACAAACACAAAACAAACAACTGGGAAGAAGTTATTATTGCAATGCTTGCCCGTCTTGGAAATACCGATTATTTAAGCATAACCACGCAATCTTCACCAAAACTTGAGACAAAAAATTATCAACTTAATTTAATCAATTGGAATATCGATTCGTATGAACCCAACCCCTTAAAGGATTTTGGAATAGTTCGCTATACGCCACCAGTACCGCCAATTATAAATAACATTTCTTGGAACTCACCAGCTTCAAAATCCGGATTACAAAAAAACGATCGGATTATTTCGATTGATGGACAACCAGTTAACAACTGGGAAGACTTCATTGATTTAATTAAAAAATCTCCTGAAAAACAAATTAATTTATTACTTAAGCGCGATGGCAAGACCATCAATTTGACCACTACAACTGGCTGGAAATTTGGTCCTAAATGGAAAAAAGTTGGCTTTTTAGGTGTTGGCTCACTACCAATAGCGTGGCCTGATCAAATGCTGCGTGAATATAAATATACTATGTGGCCAGCTTTTAGTAAGGCTTGGCATAAAACTGGGTTGTTTGTTGATTTAAATAAGATTATTTTTGACAAACTGTTTACCGGCAAACTTTCTTTTCGTGTTTTAGGCGGTCCAATTTCTATTTTTGCGGCCTCTGGGCAAGCACTTGGACAGGGTTTTACGATGTTTTTGGGGTTCTTGGCAATAATTAGCTTATCGATTGCATTAATTAATCTATTACCGCTACCCGGCCTAGATGGCGGCTATGTTATTTTGCTGCTCATTGAAGCCATTACCCATCGCCCAATATCAATACGGATACAAACGTTGATTTTACGCTTAGGAATTATCCTGATGGTTACATTATTTTTGCAAGTAACGATCAATGACTTGATGAGGTTTTTTTAAGAAAAAATCCACCTTGTACAAAGTTTGTTTTTTTGTTTAAATGTCGCAGTTAATGCCGGGGTGGCGGAACTGGTAGACGCGC
>CAZMGW010000002.1:0-67816 GCA_964565935.1 uncultured Coxiellaceae bacterium | reverse complement strand
GGGCGCTATGAGACATGGATGTCGAATGCGAGCCCACATGGAAGTGCATTCACGGCGTCCCTAAAACAATATCGTCGAGTGGTGCAACATAGCTGCGCGATTAGAACCCCCAAGTTTTTATGGACATCTTTTTAATATACTTTTACAATCAGAACATCGGATAAAAATACAAAGCCTATATAATCAAATTGTTATAAAAAAGTTAGGAAAATTACAAATGAACATCCCTACTCGACCCAAATCTAAAAACGTTGCTGCCTACATCGACCGCCTTCCACCATGCAACAACGCCTGTCCTGCGGGAGAAAATATCCAAAAATGGCTAGGTTTGGCCAAAGAGAAAAAATTTCACGAAGCATGGGAAGAAATTGTGCAAAACAACCCATTTCCGGCTATCCATGGCCGTGTCTGTTACCACTATTGCGAAACCAAATGTAATCGCATTCAGTACGATTCTACGGTCGGTATTCACTGCGTCGAGCGTTTTTTAGGTGATATGGCTATTGCTGAAGGTTGGCAAACTACCCCGGGAGCTCCAACTGGTAAAAAAGTTTTGATTGTAGGCGCTGGCCCTGCAGGATTATCAGCGGCTCATCATTTGCGCTTAATGGGCCATGAAGTCACAATTTATGAGGCTCTATCACAAGCTGGTGGAACTATGCTGGTTGGTATCCCCGCCTATCGTTTGCCGAGGGAAACCTTGGCTGGTGAAATTAAACGCATTTTAAACATGGGCGTAAAAATCGAATACAATCGTAAAGTCGAAGATGTGGTTGCAGAAAAGAAGCAAGGCAAGTTTGATGCGGTGTTTTTAGCCATTGGCGCCCATTTAGGAAAAAACCTCGTTTTCCCAGTAGAAAACCCTTGCCCAATGGTTGATGCAGTTGATTACTTGCGCAATGTAGCTTTTGGTACCCCACTACAGCTTGGTTCGCGCTTGGCTATTTATGGCGGTGGCAATACTGCGATCGATGTGGCACGTAGCGCAAAACGCTTGGGTGTGCCTGACATAACAATTATCTATCATCGTACCCGCGAAAAAATGGCTGCATTTCAACACGAAGTTGAAGAAGCTCTGGAAGAAGGCATTAAATTTGTTTTTTTACGTACAGCTGTTGAACTTAATGGAAATAATTTGACTTTAAGTATTAATGAGCTAGATGAAAAGGGCCGACCAAAACAATCTGGCACATTCGATATCTTGAAAACTGACGCCTTGATTTTTGCGTTAAACCAAATACCTGATTCCGAATTTTTACGTAAAGTTCCGGGAGTAGAGATACAGACTAATGGTGTTGTAACTGTTGATGAGTGTTTTATGACTGGTTATTTTGGCATTTTCGCTGGTGGTGATATGATCCCCTATGATCGCAGCGTCACGGTAGCAGTTGGTCAGGGAAAATATGCAGCACGTTATATTAATGCTTATTTGAACGACACAAACTTTAATAAACCCTTGCGCAATGAAGCGGCTCTTTTTGACAAGTTACACATTCCCACCAATGAACCAAAATCCCAAAAAACTCAGCAAAAATTATTGGATGCCAACACCAGAGTGAAATCGTTTGTTGAATTTGTGCAGAGTTGCAATCAGGACGAAGTTTTATATGAAACCAAACGTTGCTTCTCATGCGGCAATTGTTTTGAGTGCGATGCTTGTTACAATATTTGCCCAGTTAAAGCAATCACTAAACTTGGTCCGGGAAAACGTTATAAAATTGATATTGAAAAGTGTATTGGTTGTGGCAAGTGTTTTAAAGCTTGTCCATGCGGGGCAATTATTATGACAGATCGTTAAACCAGCATGAGACCGCCATGTCTACTATAAAATATATATTTTGCGCCTGCTTGCTATTAATTTCTATGGAGAGTGCGTGTATGAATAACTTGTCAATCACCCCTACCGGGGTTGGTCCAATCAGAGTGGGACATGTCGGTTCAGTTATGGACGTAATAGCTGGCAACCTTCCTAAAAATCTCGACGGGAAAGTGTTCGATGCCCATAACTATGATTACGGCTTTCTTCTTGCCTCACCAAAAGACAAATACTCCCTCGGAGAATCGGTAATTGTAAATAACACTTGTTACGCCACTTCTACAGATAAAAATACGCCAAATTATAATAAAACTATTCATGGACCAAAATTTGTCACAGGTGGCATATTCTTAATTCCGCATAAAGCGCAACCAAGCTACAGGGTAATTTTCGATAATAAATCGAAACCGATACCGCTAATAAATTTTTATCAGACAATTTATAAATCGATTAATCGACCGCTGACATTTGTTGGACTAATAGAGTTTGCTGATTTTCATGCAACAGCAATCGGTAAACCACCGATTACTGGAGTCAATATTTTTTCTAATAGCAAAGAGTATTATCCTAACCCACCCGTTATTTCAAAAACCACACATGCTTTTATCATAGGAGTACTAACCGACTATAGTCGGGCAACATACGGTGGTCTTAACAAACAACTTGAGGCTGTTGTGTATAGAACCGTCCATCCTGGGGATACTGCTGTGCAACTAACTAACCATGCTCATGTGATCACATTAAAACAATCGGTAACGAAAATTTCTGATGTGACTCCTCCCATGGCAGATCAGGTTCTACATATGCTTGTTGATGGAACGACAGTTACTAAAGCGTCTTTGGACGTATTTACTATTGATGGTGTTGACGATTATTTGAAATAGGAGAAAACTACCATGACGACTAAAAAGGGAGCTCAATTATTGGTTGAGTGCTTAGTTAAGCACAAAGTAGAGTACATTTTTGGAATCCCAGGGGCAAAGATTGACGCTGTATTTGATGCACTATTAGACTCACCAATAAGATTAATACTGTGCCGCCACGAACAAAATGCTGCTTTTATGGCTGCGGCATATGGAAGAATTACCGGCAAACCCGGAGTCGTATTGGTCACTTCTGGGCCAGGTGTTTCCAATCTAACTACCGGCCTTCTAACAGCTACTACCGAGGGAGATCCGGTGGTTGCTATCGGTGGTAATG
Organism: uncultured Coxiellaceae bacterium; assembly: GCA_964565935.1. Lineage (GTDB taxonomy): Bacteria > Pseudomonadota > Gammaproteobacteria > UBA9339 > UBA9339 > JBAXAM01. The sequence goes on along the minus strand of CAZMGW010000002.1, from coordinate 64,800 downwards.
TGGCACGCAACATGCAATTAAAAGAATCGCATCAACAAGCTGATAATATCAAACTGATGGAAGCTGTCACTAAAGCGCAAAAAGAAGTCATGCTGGCAGAAAATATTCCAGAAATTGTTGAAAATGCTTTTCGTATTGCGACTATGCCACGTGCTGGAGCCGTGTTTATTAGCGTTCCACAAGATGTGTTATCAGAAAAAACTGAAGTTACATTTAATCAATTAGCAGCCCCAATTGTATATGGTTCAGCGCAACATTTAACTATAGCACAAGTTGCTGACCTGATAAATAAAGCCAAGCAACCGGTTTTGTTTTTAGGGGTAGAAGCGAGTCGCGCAGAAAATGCGGCGGCGATACGTAACCTGTTGCAACAGAAAAAAATGGCAACTATTGGAACTTATCAAGCAGCAGGTGTTGTCTCTCGTGAACTCCTAGATTGTTTTATGGGACGTGTTGGATTGTTTAAAAACCAACCAGGCGACGCATTGCTTGATGCCGCAGATGTTGTAGTTACAGTCGGTTTTGACTCGGTTGAATATGACCCCGAAATATGGAATGCTAACCAAAAGAAAACAATTATTCATTTCGACTATAACCCAGCAGACATTCATCTTTCATACTCACCTGCCATTGAGGTAATCGGAGATATCGCAACCAACATAAATGAGCTTATTCCACTACTACAAAAAAGAGACTTGGTGCACAATATACCTCTAGTGCACGAGCTGCACCAGAAGTTAAAAAATATCATCTCTAGCGGTGCAAATATTACTGGCGACAGAATACACCCCTTACGTTTTCTGCATGACCTACGCAACAATATAGACGACGATGTTACTGTGGTTAGCGACATTGGAACGCATTATATGTGGATTGCCCGCTATTTTTTTTGCTTTAATCCACGCCATTTGCTTTTTAGTAATGGCCAACAAACACTAGGTGTTGCTTTACCATGGGCAATGGCAGCCAGTCTAGTACGATCTGGAAAACAAATTATCTCCATTTCTGGCGATGGTGGGTTCTTATTTTCTGCCAACGAGTTGGAAACGGCCGTGCGTGAAAAAATGCACTTTGTGCATTTTGTTTGGTGTGACGGTTCGTATGATATGGTTAAACAACAACAATTAATAAAATATAAGCGCACTTGTGGGGTAAATTTTGGTTATGTGGATATCGTAAAGTATGCTGAGAGTTTTGGAGCTACGGGTTTTAGAATCGAACACGCAGATGAAATTGTTAGGGTCTTAAATAAAGCATTAAATACCGAGGGACCAGTGTTAGTAGAAGTTCCTATTGACTATTCAGATAACCATAAATTATTTGAAGATTCAAGAGAATAACTATTTGCTTAAGTTGCAGATCTTATTTTTAATATATTGTTTATGATAATATAATAATCCAGGGGGTAGTGTAGATGAGTACAAAAACAAAAATAATGGATGGCAATGAAGCAGCGGCTCATATTGCCTATCGCGTAACTGAAATTAGCGTAATTTATCCAATTACGCCATCAACCCCAATGGGTGAATTTGCTGATCAGTGGTCTGTAGAAGGCATGAAAAATATTTGGGGCACTGTACCTCAGGTTATCGAAATGCAAAGTGAGGGCGGTGCATCCGGAGCGCTGCACGGAACCCTACAAACAGGTGCCTTAGCTACCACTTACACGGCATCGCAAGGCTTACTTTTGATGTTACCCAACATATACAAAATCGCTGGAGAATTGACAGCGACGGTAATCCATGTGGCAGCGCGTTCGTTAGCTACACAAGCCTTGTCAATTTTTGGTGACCATGGCGATGTTATGGCTGCGCGTGACACCGGGTTTGCGATGTTGGCATCTGGCAGCGTCCAAGAAGCTCATGATTTGGCTTTAATTTCTCATGCGGCGACTTTAGAAGCGCGCGTACCATTCCTACATTTTTTCGACGGATTTCGCACTAGTCATGAAATAAACAAAATTGAAAAAATAACTGACGAACAAATTCGGGAAATGATTGACGAAGATCTGGTGCTTGCTCATCGCGGACGAGCTTTAAATCCTGATCAACCATGCGTGCGTGGCACATCGCAAAATCCAGATGTTTACTTTCAAGGGCGTGAGGCAGGAAATCAGTTTTATGCAAAAGTTCCATCTATTGTAGAAAAACATATGGATAAGTTTGCAAATCTTCTTGGCAGACAATACCACTTGATGCAATATTACGGCGACCCTGCAGCTGAAAGAGTAGTAGTAATTATTGGCTCAGGCGCAAAAACAGTTATTAGCACAGTTAATTATTTGATCGCTCAGGGTGAAAAAATTGGAGTGGTACAAATTTATTTATATAGACCATTTTCAGTTACTCATTTTATTCAAGCTCTACCCTCTAGTGTTAAAGCAATTGCGGTTTTAGATCGCACCAAAGAAGCCGGCTCCGCTGGAGAACCTTTATACCAAGATGTATTAACAGCAGTGAGCGAAACCTTTAATCTTGGTAAATTACCTTTTAAAAATGGCTATCCCAAAATCATTGGCGGGCGTTATGGTTTGTCTTCAAAAGAATTTACGCCAACCATGGCCAAGGCCGTATTTGATGAGCTAAAGAATGCCAACCCTAAAAACCACTTCACCGTTGGTATAAATGATGACGTGACCAACAATAGCCTAGTATATGACGCCAATTTTGCCGTTATTGATGCCAAGCAAAAAAGCGCAGTTTTTTATGGTTTGGGTTCTGACGGTACAGTTGGCGCTAATAAAAACACCATAAAAATTATAGGTGAAGAAACCAACTTATATGTGCAAGGTTATTTTGTTTATGATTCAAAAAAAGCAGGTTCAAAAACGATATCGCACCTACGCTTCTCTCCGGAACCAATAAGCGCGCCTTATTTGATTACTGCCGCTGATTTTATTGGCTGCCATCAGTTTAGTTTTATTAATTCAAATACATTTTTGGATAATGCAGTTACCGGCGGCACCTTCTTGTTGAATAGTCCATTTGGTGCAGATGAAATATGGGATCACCTGCCCCGTATCGTTGCCGAAAAAATGATTGCTAAAAAATTAAAATTTTATGTTATTGATGCCGATAAAGTTGCCGCAGCAACTGGTATGGGTAGCAGAACTAATACCATTATGCAAACCTGTTACTTTGCGATTTCCGGTGTTTTACCCCGAGAAGACGCAATTACCAAAATTAAAGAGGCTATTACTAAAACTTATAAGCGCAAAGGTGAAGAAGTAATCAAACAAAATTTTGCGGCAGTTGATCAAACATTGGCTAATTTATTTGAGGTAAAGGTTCCTGATAAAGTTTCACCAAAAGCGCATGAGTTGTCCCCAATTGTTAGCCCTAAAGCTCCAGAATTTGTGCAAAAAGTTACCTCTGTGCTTATGGCGGATCAAGGTGACAGTTTGCCTGTAAGTGCGTTGCCAGCTGATGGGACCTACCCTTCTGGCACAACCAAATGGGAAAAACGCAACGTATCGGCTTTAGTCTCGGAGTGGAATCCTGATATGTGCGTTCAATGTGGACAATGCAGTCTCATCTGTCCGCACGGAGTGATTCGAACCAAGCACTGCCCTTCTGAAAAATTAGCCAATGCCCCAGCATCTTTTAAAACCGCCAAATGTTACGCTAAAGAGTTCCAAAACGATCAATTCAGGTTGCAGATTTATGTCGAAGATTGTACTGGTTGTGGTCTGTGTCATGAGGTGTGTCCAGCAGTTAACAAAACGGATCGCAATATTAAAGCCATTATGATCACGCCTAAAGCACCACGTCTAGAAGACGAGCGTAAAAATATCGAGTTTTTTGAAACCATTCCGCATAACGATCGTCGTGAAATCGATGGCGCTAATGTAAGAGGAATCCAATTTTTTCAACCATATTTTGAATTTTCCGGAGCCTGTGCTGGTTGTGGTGAAACCCCGTATATAAAATTAGTTAGCCAATTATTTGGTGATCGAATGTTGGTTGCCAATGCTACTGGTTGCTCTTCAATTTACGGTGGTAACCTGCCAACAACCCCATGGACCTGTGATAGTGCCGGTCGTGGGCCAGCGTGGTCAAATTCATTATTTGAAGATAATGCTGAATTTGGCTATGGTTTTAGATTATCTGAAGATAAACAACAAGAGTTGGCAACAGAGCTGCTTAAAACATTCGCGACACAAATTGGTCCTGAATTGGTAGATGCAGTTATACAAGGCGCAAAAGAAAGCGATGAGAAAAGTGTTTTTGTTCAACGTCAACGCATTGCTGAGGTAAAAGAAAAACTATCGCAAATCAAAGATCCTCGTATTAAACATTTGCAAATATTATTAGAACATTTAATTAAAAAGAGCATTTGGTTAATGGGTGGAGACGGCTGGGCATATGACATCGGTTATGGTGGGTTAGATCATGTGCTTGCTAGCGATCGCAACGTTAATATTTTAGTTTTAGACACAGAAGTGTATTCCAACACTGGCGGTCAAGCCTCAAAGTCAACGCCGCGCGGTGCCATAGCTAAATTTGCTGCTGCTGGTAAATCACTGGCACGTAAAGATTTGGGTATGATGGCCATGACTTATGGCAGTGTCTATGTAGCGCAAATAGCGATCGGAGCAAATCCAACCCAAGCAGTTCGCGCTATTATCGAAGCTGAGAGCTACCCTGGTCCTTCGTTGGTCATTGCTTATAGCCATTGTATTGCCCATGGCTACAACTTGCGCAATGGGGTTGAACAACAAAAGCTGGCGGTTAACAGCGGTTTCTGGCCACTGTATCGCTACCATCCAGATCGTGCTAAGCAAAACCTAAATCCATTGCAATTAGATTCGAAAGAGCCGACAGTTCCCGTGCAGGATTATATTTATAATGAGGCACGCTTTAAGGTTTTAGTATCTCAAGCCCCTGCCCGCGCAGAGGAGTTATTGAAAAAATTGCAGGAAGACGTCACTCGTCGCTGGAAAGCGTACACCGATATGGCTGCTAGTAAATAATGTCCCTCCCCCACGTTCCCGTGGGGAAGGTTATGTTTTTTAAAATAGGAGCATGCTCATGGAAAACAAAAAAAATATAACGAATATTAAAATTATTTTTTACAGCATGTATGGGCACGTTTTTAAGCTCGCTGAAGCCATAGCCAAGGGAGCAAGTACGATTCCAGATGTGCAAGTTTCGACTTTTAGAGTACCCGAACTAGTTCCAGAAAAAGTCCTTGAACAAAGCGGTGCCAAAGAAGCACAAAAGAAGTTTGAGCATATTTCGATAGCAGCAGTTTCGGATCTGCTTGATGCCGATGCGGTTATATTTGGCACACCAACACGCTTTGGCAACATGTGCGCCCAAATGCGAAATTTTTTGGATCAAACTGGCGGTATTTGGCTTAAAGGAAATTTAATCGGTAAGGTTGGGAGCGTTTTCACGAGCACTGCCTCGCAACACGGCGGTCAAGAAACTACTTTAACTAGCTTTCATTTGACGCTATTGCACCACGGAATGGTAATTGTCGGTGTGCCTTATTCGGCACCTGAGCTTGTAAATATGCAAGAAATATCCGGTGGCACTCCGTATGGCGCGACGACAATTGCCGACCATGATGGCTCGAGACAACCAAGTGCCAATGAATTAAAAATTGCTGAATTTCAGGGCAAGCACGTGGCTAAAATAGCAAAGGCATTGAAATTGGGACAACTAGTTTAACGCAGCAGATGTTTTTTCTTGAAGTTAAGTATTCTAGCGTAAATTTCGTCGATTTTTTCTCGTTTGACATCACCGTTTTTGACCAATTGCGCGATGGTGTTGATTACCTCTTCGGTTTGATCTGCATGTATATTGGCAACTATAAATATATCAACACCTGCATTGATTGCCTTTTTTAGTGATTCACTTAAAGGATATTCGTTCGCAATTGCGCCCATCGTCATATCATCAGAAACAATAATACCCTTAAAACCCATTTCACCACGTAATAGCCCAGCTAAAGCTTTCTCCGACATCGTTCCGGGGCACCAGGTGGTGGGATCATCTTTTGATCCGGCTTTACATTGAGTTTGGTCAATTTGACCATTAATGACATGAGTCGTCATTACCATGCCGTCATAACCGCCTTCAATTAGTTTCTTATAGGGGTGCAACTCTTTTTCTTTTTGATAAGTTCTTGTCACATCAACCAAGCCAACATGAGTATCGCTCGATGAACTGCCATGTCCAGGAAAATGCTTTAATGTTGGAATAATTCCACGCTCACCGAAGGCCCTGATAAATTGTTCAGCTTGATCAACTACTATTTTTGGATTAGATGAAAAACTCCGCCCTAACCCTCCAATGATAGGATTGGTTGGATTGATATTTACATCAACTACTGGAGCAAAATTTAGGTTAAAGTGCGTAGCGGAAAGCTCTTGAGCTAAGTTTTTGGCATAGGTGTAAGCTTCTTTTAATGCGGTTTCTTTCTTACCAGCCAGCTCCTCTTTCAAGCCAAACGCCTGCGGTAATAAAGTCACAACCGAAAACCCTTGAGCAGTCGGCAGGCGATCGATGCGCCCTCCTTCTTGATCAACACTTATAAACAAAGGCAGTGGCTCTAAGCCTCGAGATTTCCGTATTTGATTATTATAGTTTTGCAAGTCTTGATTTAACTTGGTTACTTGTGCGGGATTTTGGATATTACGATCACGAATAAATGTACCGGTTTTTACGTCACGTATCGGAATATGATACAAAATAACGCCACCAATGTGATTATTGGCGATATGCTTTGCGATTATTGAGCTCTTAGTAAAACGTGCACTGTCTTTATCATTCCACAAAATCTTGCCATTATCGTCTTGCTTCCCCCCCCCAAAACCAACTATCAGCATCTGCCCTATTTCATCGCAAAGCTGCTGATCGGCTATTTGTCGACATGCCTGACCGAAAGCACTTATGGAGAGCAAAATTAGCATCAACGTTATGGCGGTTTTTTTCTTGATCACATTAATCCTTCCAGCGCCCATTTAACCGCTTGTGTTCGTATAGAAGCACGATCGCCATCAAAATGTACTTTAGCGGTTTTTGTCGGTAATCCCGCATGCGCCCAAGCAACACAAACGCTTCCCACGGGTTTATCTTTAGTACCACCATCAGGACCAGCTATGCCGGTAATAGCGACGCCAATCTGAGTATGGTTATTTTTCAGCGCACCTTCCGCCATCTCTTTGGCAGTCTCTTCGCTAACCGCGCCAAACTCCTCTAGAGTTTTGAGTTTTACTCCCAAATCTTCTTGTTTTGCAGCATTGCTGTAGGTAATAAAACCGCGGTCAAAATATGCCGAACTTCCAGGAACATCGGTCAATGTTTTCGCAAGCAATCCGCCAGTGCAAGATTCGGCAGTGGCAATAAATTGCTTTTTTTCCTTCAGAATTGAACCAATTTTTTTCGCAAGATCGTAGAGTTCAGTGTCCATAAGCACGTATACTACCCCTCTACCCCGTTCTTTACAATTTCCACATTTGGTATAACTTCGTTATAATCACCTCAATGCCAAACATAGACAAAAATTACATTAGCAAACTTAAAGTGCCCAATAGCTGCGTTTGCGTGATATTGGACGGGGTTCACAAGTCAGAGTTATCTGATAAATGTGATGGGTTCGTTTTTGACCAACAGACTTTGAATATTCCAGCGAATGCCAAAATAGAAAAGCCGATTCATTTGTTATTTATAACTTCGCAAAACTGCAATCAGAAGATCAATATTGTCGCCGCTCCAAATAGCAGTTTTGTTCTTATCGAAGAACATGTGAGCCTAAAAGCCAGTCCCTATTCGAGCAATGCCACGTTCAACATCACTGCAAAAAACAGCAGTGAAATCACTTATTATAAATTGCAAGCCGAGAACAGCTTCGCCACTCACAATGCACAAACCAATATAAAACTAGAGAAAAACAGTAAAGTCATCAGTGGTTTTATTGGTAAGGGTGCGAAAATTGCTCGCGATACTCTGCATGTTGAACTTGTCGAAGAAAATGCTAGTTACAGCGCGATTGGGATTATTGCATTACACGACACTCAAACTTTAAGCTACCAAACCCACATCGAGCATCTTGCACCAAATTGTACGAGTAATGTTTTGTTCAAGGGGCTTATTAATGATGAAGCTATTGGCAATTTCCGCTGTTTAGTGGTTGCTCACCCCGGTGCTATTAAAACCGAAACCCATGTAACCAATAAAAACTTATTGCTTTCAGAAACAGCAATCATGAATACCGCGCCAGAACTAGAAATTTACACTGATGATGTTATTTGTACTCATGGCGCAACAGTTGGCCAACTTGACCAAGAGGCTATATTTTACTTACGTTCACGGGGATTAGCAGAAAATATAGCAACTAAATTATTAACCAATGCTTTTGCTCAAGAGATTATTGATCAGTTTATTGAACCTTTTAGACCAAAAATTAATTTAGATATCGCTTATGAACACTGAATTGCGCAAACAATTTCCGATTTTGCAAGAACAAATAAATGGCAAACCGTTAATTTATTTTGATAACGCTGCCACCACTCAAAAACCCCTTTGCGTTATTGAGGCTATGGATCGTTTTTATTTTCATGACAATGCAAATATACACCGCAGCGTACACACGCTAGCCCAACGAGCCACTGAAAGCTATGATCAGGCTCGCGAAAAAACTCGCAGTTTTATTAACGCCAAAAAAGTTTCTGAAATTATCTTTGTCCGCGGTACCACTGAAGCAATAAACTTGGTGGCGCAAAGTTATGGCCGTAAAAATTTTCATGCAGGAGATGAAATCGTTATTAGCACCATGGAACATCACTCCAATATTGTGCCGTGGCAATTAATTTGCGAGCAAACTGGTGCGAAGTTGCAGGTTGTGAAAATTCATGAAAATGGTGAACTGGATCTAGATCACTACGAAAAGCTTTTAAATAAACGTACTAAAATCGTTGCCATTACACATGTTTCGAACACCCTTGGCACGATTAATCCAATTAAAAAAATTATCGCTATTGCCCATGCGCACAACATTCCTGTTCTAATCGATGGCGCCCAAGCGGTGTCGCATATGCAAGTTGATGTCCAAAATTTGGATTGCGATTTTTATGCCTTTTCTGCCCATAAAATGTACGGGCCGACTGGCATTGGGGTTTTGTACGGCAAAGAAAATCTCCTTGATTCTATGCCCCCCTATCAAGGCGGCGGTGATATGATTAGTAAAGTGACTTTTGCTAAAACCGAGTATGCTGACTTGCCGCAAAAATTCGAGGCAGGAACACAAAATATCGCTGGCGCGGTCGGTTTGGCTGTGGCAATAGATTTTTTAAATTCAATTGGAATGGATGAAATATCTAAACATGAACATGACTTGCTAAAATATCTCAATAAAATATCGCTTGAAATCAATGGATTGAAAATAATTGGTAATGCATTAGATAAAGTCGGCGTAGTCTCTTTTGTTTTAGATAAGATTCACCCTCACGATGTTGCAACAATTCTTGATACTGAAGGCGTTGCAGTTCGTGCCGGCCATCACTGCACCATGCCGCTAATGGATTTTTATGGGGTACCAGCCACAACACGAGTTTCATTTGGGCTATATAATACTGAAGAAGAAATTGATATATTTGTTACTGCTATTAATAAAGTTAAGAAAATTTTTGCTCGTTGAGAATTAAATGGATACACCAAACTTAAGCGACTTATATCAACAAGTCATTATTGACCATAGCCAACATCCGCATAATTTCTGCACGCTTGAACACCCAAGCTGCAGCAAAGAAGGCTTCAACCCTCTTTGTGGTGATAAACTCGCACTTTATGTCGAGAAAAAAGATGGCCGCATAACCAACATATCTTTTCAAGGATCAGGATGTGCGATCTCAACCGCGTCTGCTTCATTGATGACCGACGCAGTCAAGGGTAAAACTGTTGCAGAAATATTAGAACTGTTCGACGAATTTCAAAAACTCGTCACTACTGGTAAAGCTGAAAAACCTGAAAAACTAGGTAAGCTTGCGGTGCTAGCTGGTGTATCTGAATTTCCAATGCGCATTAAATGCGCAACACTCGCCTGGCATACACTAAAAGCAGCTTTGGCTAAAGATCAAAATATAATTTCCACCGAATAACCATGACGCAACAAGAAACCGTAAAATTAAGACGTGACGTTGATGTAATTTTAGTTCCATTTGGAACCCCAGTTACTCTGCCTAAAGACACTGAAGTTACAATAGCCCAATCTTTTGGTGGGACCTATACCGTAACCACCCCTGGTGCAATGTACCGTATTGACAACAAAAATGCGGATGCGCTAGGCAAGGCAAATTTAATTTTTACATTAGCAGAAAATGAAGATATCGAATTAGAAAACAAGATTTGGGCCATATTACGCACCTGCTATGACCCGGAAATCCCAGTTAATATCGTGGATCTTGGGTTAGTCTATGATATTAATATTATGCCTGATACCGATAATAAGTCGAATGTCACCATCCATATGACACTCACTGCCCCTGGTTGTGGCATGGGACCAATTATTGCCGCGGATGCTAAACAAAAGGTTTTAAGTTTGCCCGAAGTAAAAACAGTTGAAGTTGAAATAGTTTTTGATCCCCCCTGGGACCGTTCAATGATGTCGGAACAGGCAAAGTTAGAACTGGGGATGTTATAATATAGTACAATTTTAAATTTGACGATGAAGCAGCGCAGCATGTGCATCCGAGATGATGTTGTTTTAGGGCGCTATGAGACATGGGTGTCGAATGCGGGCCCACATGGAGGTGCATTCACGGCGTCCCTAAAACAATATCATCGAGTGGTGCAACATAGCTGCGCGGTTAATGTATTTGTGGATGCGCATTGGGCTTTAACCGGAACAGCTTTCACGCTATAATACCTGCTATATTAACCGTATGGAGTAAAAAAGTATGCCGACCTTTGATATCGTTTCTAAGATTGATCTACATGAAGCAACTAATGCGATCGACCAAGCTAATCGCGAAGTTAAAAACCGTTTTGACTTTAAAGACACCAATGCGCATTTTGAACTCAAAGAAAATGTTGTCACACTAATTGCTCCAAACAAATTTCAACTCCAACAAATGCAACAAATTCTCGAACCAAAACTAGTTAAGCGCGGGATCGATTTAAATTGTTTGAAACATGAAGAGATTCACGAAAGCCTCCACGAAGCAAAACAAGAAATAACAATCAAACATGGGATCGATCATGAAATGGGGAAAAAAATTAATAAAATCATTAAAGACTCGCAGTTAAAAGCGCAATCGAGCGTCATGGGAGATCATGTGCGTGTTACCGCTAAAAAACGCGATGACTTGCAAGCTGTAATTTCTATTTTGCGAGAAGAACAGCTTGGTATTCCGCTACAATTTGACAACTTTCGCGATTAGAAAATCTAAAAAAGGCACGGTGCATGAAAAACCTTAAACTATCAAAGCTTGCTGAAGGGTTGACATCCCGCTCTATAAGCAAACTCTCCGAAAAAGTCGAAGAAAAAATTCAACAAGGGGAAAAGGTTTTTAATTTCACTCTCGGAGATTTCTCACCCCAACAATTTTCTATCCCCCCTGGACTTGAAGCTGAAATAATAAAAGCATATCAAGAAAAACATACCAACTACCCGTTTGTTGGCGGCATGAAACAACTACGCCTTGCTATTGCTAAGCATCTAGAATTATTTGGGGGATTTGACTATGACCCAGATGAGATTGTAGTCACTAGCGGCGCTCGACCATTAATTTATCTTTTATTTAAAGCATTGGTTGACCCGGGAGAAAAGATAATTTATACCGTTCCAACTTGGAACAATCAATATTTTATTCATCTTGCAGGGGCTGTGCCTATCGTTATATCAACTAAACCAGAAAACAATTTCATGCCAACCCCCGAGGAATTAAAACCCCATTTAAAAGAAGCTGTACTCATCACCATCAATTCCCCACTTAACCCCAGCGGAACAGCGCTTAGCCCACATGTGTTAAAAGAAATTTTCGATTTGATCGTTGCTGAAAATAAGATAAGAGCCAAACATAACCAAAAACCCCTATACGTTTTTTTCGATATCATTTATTGGTTGCTCACATATAATGAAACCAAGTTTAGCAACCCAATTGTGCTTAACCCAGAAATTCGCAACTATGTAGTGTTTATTGATGGCATATCGAAGTGCTTTGCCGCAACCGGGGTAAGATTGGGATGGGCGTTTGGACCGAAAGTCATAATGGATCAAATGCGTTCCATGCTTGCTCATATAGGCGCTTGGGCTCCCAAACCTGAACAAATTGGCACTGCCAGATACCTGCAAAAGCATGATGAGGTTGCTAACTTTTTAGGTGACTTTAAAAACAAGATTCTTGCTAGGTTAAATATTTTTTATAATGCGATCCAAAAACTTAAAAATGCTGGATATAAAGTAGATACCATCAAGCCACAGGGAGCTCTTTATTTATCCGTAAAGTTAGACTTAATTGGCGCAAAAACCCAAGACAATAAAACCCTCGAAACCGTAGACGATATCACCACATATATGTTAGAAGATGCAAAAGTCGCATTGGTACCGTTCTATTTTTTTGGGATGGAAGAAGATTTTCCATGGTTTAGACTTTCGGTAGGTACCTGCAGTATTGAAGAAGCTAAAATCGCGGCAGATAACATCAGCCAATCTGTCCAAAAACTTTTAAGATAATTGCGAAGACTCAAATCAATCAATACGCCTTACTTCAATAATATTTGGCAATTGATTTATTTGATTTAGCACCCAGCTTAAAGATTTAAGACTAGAGATTTCGATAGTCATTTTTATTTTAGCCGTACAGTCTTTCTTATCAACTTCAAAATTGAGTCCAACAACCGCAATATCTTCAGCCACCAAAATATCCGTAATATCACGCACTAATCCATGACGATCAAAGGCATTAATTATTATACCGACAGGGTAATGTTTTTTTGTTTCACTACCCCACAATACTGCAATAAAACGTTCGGGATAAATATTTTTAGCACGCAACGCATTGACGCAATCCGAACGGTGGATAGAAATCCCCTGCCCTTGCGTTATATACCCCATAATTTTTTCCCCTGGAATAGGTTTACAACAATTAGCAATCCGCTTTAATAAATTAGTCATGCCATGAATATTTATATCTGAAACCGACCGTTCTTTGCTAGCTCGCGATTGCAGCATAGACGCTATGGTGGTTTTTTCTATCGGTTGCTCTAACTCTATTGCCAATGTATTCAAAATGCTGCTAAATTTAAGACTACCGCTCCCCAGTGCTGCCAATAAATCAGCACTGGTTTTTAAATTTAATCTGTCAGCTGCCGCTTCAATATCAATTTTTTTCAAACCTAAACGCTGCATTTCTTTGTTAAGCAACTCCTCGCCTTGAGAAACGCTTCCCTCCTGGCTTTGCTTTTTAAACCAATGCAAAACCTTTGCCCGCGCACGCGAAGTGTGCAAAAACCCCAGGCTTGGAGTGAGCCAATCACGACTTGGGTGACCATCTTTAGATTTTAATATTTCAATGCGATCGCCCATTTTAAGCTTATAAGTTAGCGACACGATGTTGCCATTGATTTTAGCGCCACAACATCGATGGCCAAGATCACTATGCACATTATAAGCAAAATCAACGGGTGTTGCTCCTTGTGGCAAATCAAAAATATCTCCTTGGGGTGTAAAAACGTATACGCGATCATTAAACATTTGACGTATGCTCATAATCGCTTCTTCTGATTTAGCCACTTCTTGTTGCCAATCCATTACTTGGCGCAACCAAGCAATTTTTGTTTCATAACCAACGGACTGATGCTTTCCCTCTTTGTATACCCAGTGAGCGGCTATGCCAAGCTCTGCCTCACGATGCATATCATAGGTGCGAATCTGAATTTCGATGATACGATTTGTTGGCCCATACACGGCAGTATGAACTGACCGGTAACCGTTAACTTTGGGTGAAGCAACATAATCATCAAACTCGTCTGGTAGGTATTGCCAGGCCTCATGAACATGACTTAAAGCCGCATAACAATCGGCTATTGTTGGCACAAAGATGCGAACGGCGCTAACATCATAAACTCCTTCAAGGCCTGTTTTTTTACGATTCATTTTGCGATAAATGCTGTAAATATGTTTCACCCGACCCGTTGCCTGAAAATCCTTGATTTGAGCCTTAGTTAACACATTTTGTATCGCAGCAACAACCTCTTTTATGTGCTGGTTACGCTCAGGAAAATGCTGCTCTAATGCTTCAACAATTTGAGCATATTTTTCCGGCTCTAAATATCCAAAGGCAAGATCTTCTAACTCCCATTTGATTTGCGCGATACCCAAGCGATTGGTAAGCGGCGCATAAATCGCCATGGTCTCAGCGGCCAGTTGCTTGCGTGCTGACTCGTTTAGAAGAGTGGCGCTACGCAAAATACAAAGCTGCTCTGCTAATTTAATCAATACCACTCGAATATCATCCACCATCGCAAGCATCATTTTACGCAAATTATCTACGGTATGGTTATAGTGAACACTACCAATGACCCCCTGATAAAGATCGGTGATCCCAACCATTTGCTGGGTACCATGAACCAATTTAGCAACGCGATCCCCAAAATGCTCACTTACATCTTCAAGATCCAGCCCCCCATATTGAACACTGCTATACAAAATAGCGGCAACAATTGTATCTCTATCAAGATGCAAATTATGTAATATTTCTGCAATAGCCAACCCTTGGGCAAAATAGGACTGTCCTGACGAGGTAGCGCCACCCTCCCCAGCCAGTTGCGCGAGTGAAATAGCCTGTTGCAGAACCTTATAGTCATCTGGCTGAAATTCTGCAGCGATCTTTTGCAACCAAATGGTGATATTTTGGTTTTCCATAAAAATAATTATAAAGTACTAATTGATAACATGATAGCGACTGGCTTAAAGACAAAAAAGCTCTTTAGTCTCGTTACCCACCCCCTACAATCGCATACGAAATATTGTTTCATTTAATTATTAACTATGATATCATTCTACCCGTGCAATATTTTATTGTGCAGGTTTACTTTTTTAAATTTTATATAAAGGTTATATTTATGGCAGATCGTGTTACAGGCGTTGTTAAATGGTTTAATGCCGCCAAAGGTTATGGTTTTGTTCAAGTGGAAGGTGGAGAAGATGTTTTTGTTCACTATCGTGCAATTCGCGGAGATGGCTATCGTTCTTTGAATGAAGGACAAAAAGTTGAGTTTACGGTTAAGCCGGGACCAAAAGGCCCTCAAGCTGAAGATGTACTAGCAATTGAATAAAAAGCTTAAACTAAAAAAGCCCGTGTCATAAAAAACATGGGCTTTTTTTTGTCCTAACATTTTATAACGCCTTCAGTTTCCTCCCTCTTCTTGATTTCCGAGAGTCTATTGACTCTGAAAAACTTTCTACGGCATCGGCACCATCAGGTGTTTAATGTAATACTGCATTTCTTCAATCGAATCGTATACGTCACTTAAAGCCTGATGTTTGGTTTTTTTACGAAACCCCTTGGCAATTTCCGGATACCAGCGTTTGGCGATAATTTTTAAAACACTAACGTCAAAATTACGGTAATGGAAAAATTTTTCTAATTCAGGCATATAGCGATACAAAAAACGTCGATCCTGACAGATAGAATTACCACACATTGGTGATTTTCCGATAGCAACATGCTTGTGCAGAAACTCTAAAGTTAATTTTTCCGCTTTGGCCACACTAATCTTACTCTTTTTAACCCTTTCAGTTAAACCTGAACTGCCGTGCTGTTTAGTGCACCAATCATCCATTTTGGCTAATACCGAATCAGCGTGATGAATTGCTAGCACTGGTCCTTCTGCAATAACATTTAAGTGTTTGTCCGTTACAATAGTAGCGATTTCTAAAATACAGTCAGCATCTGGATCGAGACCGGTCATCTCCAAATCTAACCAAATTAAATTGTTTGAATGCATATAATACCTAGCCTTAAAATAATCACTTGCACGCTATTTTAATCGGCGTAAAATTTTATTATAAAAATTTACCCAGGGGGGGTTATGATAACAGTAATTGTATTTTGCGTCATTGCTTATCTTATTGGTTCATTATCAAGCGCTATCATTGTTTGTAAGTTTCTTAATTTACCAGATCCACGCACTCAAGGTTCAATGAACCCGGGCACAACCAATGTATTGCGCATCGGCGGAAAAACCCCAGCTTTTATAACTTTAGCTGGTGATATGCTAAAAGGGTTCATACCAGTTTTAATTGGTCATTTGATCGGTATTGGCGGAGTCTTTTTGGGGTTAATCGCTATGGCCGCGTTTTTGGGACATCTCTACCCAGTGTTTTTTAAATTTCAAGGCGGTAAGGGTGTAGCAACAGCCTTAGGTTCATTCTTAGCGTTATCGCCAGTTGCTGGCATTGCCATAATTATATCTTGGATTTTGGTGGCAGTTACCTTCCGTTATTCATCGCTTGCTGCGCTTGTTGCAGCAATTTCAGCTCCGATCTTTATGCTGTTTTTTGCAAACATTGGGTATCTAATACCATCTCTAATGATATCTGCAATGCTAATTTGGCGGCACAGGGACAACATTCAAAGACTGCGAGCAGGAACAGAAAACAAAATAAGCTTCTAAGTGTTTATAAACTATAAAATAAATCTTGAAAATTAGTTGGTTGAATGATCTGTAATTGCCTCTAATATGCGTGCATTAAGCTTATTGCTTAGTTTTGCTTCAACTTTTAAGCACCAGAAATTTTCGCGAGCAATTCCAAGGCATTTAACCGCATCTTTTTCTGTCATAACTACTATAGTTGCCCCCACAAATGAATCATCAACCGATTGAAAATCATAGTGGTCTGGTAATGGATGCTCAACTACATTTAAACCCAATTGGCGCAAAGTTTGGAAAAACTTATTAGGATTACCAATTCCAGCAAAAGCATGGACGGTTTGGCCTTTAAACTCATCGATTTTTTTAGTAATCGTTGGATTTGTTAAATTATAAAAAATAACCGGCTCTAAAGCCATTCCATATTCATCATCAGCCAGACCCATATTGTAATTTTTTACTATAAAATCAACATATTGTAATCTTTCTGGGGGCTCACGGAGCGGCCCAGCTGGCAAGCAAAAACCATTACCAAACCCAAGTTCAGCATCAACCACCACTATTTCAACATCTCGCTGCAAAGCATAGTGCTGTAAACCATCGTCGCTAATAATAACATTACAGCGCCCCTTTAAAAGCGCCTCTTTAGCCGCTGCAACCCTATTGGGATCCACAACAACTGTACATTTTGTACGACGCGCAATCAATAACGCTTCGTCACCAGCCTCCTCTACCTTGCTTTCTGGAATAACCAATAAGGGATAATTATTGCTTTGCCCGCCATAACCCCGGCTTACAATTCCAGGCACATAACCATTGCTTTTCAAAAGCTCTGCTAAATAAATAACGAGTGGGGTTTTCCCTGTGCCACCAACGGTAATATTACCAACAACTATTACGGGGATAGGAATTTTGGGACCTGGAAAAAATTGATAATAAAGTTTGCGTAAAACAACAATCCCACGATAAACAAAACTAAAAGGCAGCAAAGCATAACTAACAATATTTCTTTGATACCAAAATTTAGGAGGTACAAGTTTAAACAACACTAATTATTTTCCTTAAACTGCAGGTTATACAACTTAGCATATTGCCCGTTGAGCGTTAAAAGCTCACCATGAGTGCCCGTTTCAATAATTCGCCCATGATCAAGCACTATAATCCTATCAGCGCGCTCAACGGTTGATAAGCGATGAGCAATAACCAATGTGGTACGCTTTTTCATTAACACCTCAAGCGCCGCTTGAATGTGACGTTCAGATTCAGTATCAAGCGCGGAAGTCGCTTCGTCTAAAATTAAAATCGGAGCATCTTTTAACAAAGCACGGGCAATTGCAATTCGCTGGCGCTGTCCTCCTGACAACAATAAACCATTCTCGCCAATCATGGTATTTAAGCCATCAGGCAAGCCTTTTATGAATTCTAGAATATGCGCTGCTTCAGCTACCTGCAAAATCTTAGCATCTGTTGCATCTTGAAGTGAACCGTACGCTATATTGCGAGCAATTGTGTCATTAAATAATGTTAAATGTTGCGAGACCACTGAAAGTTGTTTACGCAAATCAAGTAATTTATAGTTTTGAATATTCACACCATCAATCAAAATCTCCCCAACAGCAACATCGTAAAAACGCGGCAACAAACTAACCAACGTTGATTTACCACTTCCTGAGCGCCCGACCAAAGCAATATTTTGACCCGGTTCAACTTTAAAGCTAATGTCATGTAAAATCGGTTTCTTCGTATTTGGATAATAAAAGTTAACACTTCTGTACTCAACACTCCCCAAGCTGCGCGAAATACTTTGTGTTCCCATGTCTTTTTCACACGCCTCATCAAGAAGAGCAAAAATGCTATGCGCTCCAGCAACGCCTTTTTGAATCTCGGTGTTAATCTTTGTAAGTCGACGCAGTGGCGTGAGCAACCCTAAAGTGGCAACAATAAAAGCACCAAAACTGCCCAAAGTTATATGAGCTGAAGGGTTGATAGCAAAAAACACAATTATAGCAATTGGAATGGCGGTAATAATTTGAGTTAAAGAAGTGCCAATAGAACTAGTTGCAACCACCTTCATTTCACGTTGTCGGTTTTGGTTGGTTACGGCAAAAAACTTTTGTTTTTCATACTCTTCCCCACCAAACACACGCACCACTTTATAATTTTCAATTCCTTCTTCTGCCGTATGAGTAATATCGCCCATGCTTTTTTGTACGTTAGTACTTAAAAGACGCAAGCGTTTAGAAGTATAACGCACGATGACAGAAACTATCGGTGCCGTAGCAATAAATATTAAAGACAGTTGCCAACTAAGATTAAACATTACAATAAGTAGACCAATCAACAACATCCCTTCCTGGGCAATTGTTAACAACGCCTCAGTAGAAGCACCTGCTACTTGCTCAGTATTATAAATTAAAGTTGATAACAATTTACCCGAAGATTCTTTATCGTAGTAACCAGAGGGCAAATGCATTAAATGAGCAAAAATACGCTGACGAAAGTCGCGTACAATATTACGCCCAACGCAAGTTAAATAATAATTTGATAGGAAATGAGCCGCCCCTCGCAAAAGCAGCACGCCAACAATAATTATAGGCAACCAACTAAACCACCACTGTTCGCGGTGAACCACCAGATCCCAATTGTCCATAAATGGCTTCACGGCCCAAGTGATTGTGGCATCAGTTCCAGCCGCCAAAACCGTACCAGCAATGCCAATCACAAAAAATAACCAGTATGGGGCAGCTGATTTTAAAAGCCTGAAATAAACAGACCAACTGGTGTAAAGATCGATGGGTTTTGCGGGTTTTTTACTCATAATTTATTCAGATTGCCAAAAATGTCGTTCTTTTCTTCGATATAAAATTGCGCTTAGTATATCCGATTTATCACTAAATTTAAAAGCAATTGCGCCTTCTTGGGCTGTATTTAGCAATTCTGCGCCAATTTTTGCATATCGAGCCACAACTTTTTTATTGGGAAAATGGAAACGATTTCTGTAACCAGTAGAAAAAAGTACATATTTTGGCGCAACAAAATCAATTAACGCAGAAGTCGAAGATGTAGCGCTGCCATGATGAGGCGCAATCAAAATATTGCTTTTCAGATTTGTACCATAATTTTCTACTAACAGTCCCTCCGCCTCACGCTCAATATCTCCGGTCAATAAAACACTGTTTGTAGCTTGTGTAATTTTGAGTACACAAGAAGCCTCATTACCAATTAATTGTTCATTTTGGGGTGGCGACAGCATTTGAAAATCGATTCCATCCCAATGCCAATTTTGTCCGGCAACACACTTTTGGGCAACAACCGGAGCAAATTTTTCAGGAGCACTTGTGATAAGGTTCTTAACCGACAATGCCTTTAAAACAGACTCTGCGCCACCGCTATGATCAACATCCATATGGCTAACAACCATTGCATCGATAGCCTTAATTCCTTGCAGCCGCAAATAAGGAACGACTGTCGTTATGCCCGCATCATTTTCAAGAAATTTCGGCCCAGTGTCATAAAGCAGAACGTGGTTTGCAGTTTGCACCACAACCGCAAGTCCCTGCCCCACATCAAGCAATGTAAACCAAACTTCATTGGAATTAGGCTTTGAAGGCGCATAAAAAAATAATGGCAACAACCAAAGGCCCCCCAAGTATTTTGTCGGAAAACCGCGGGGCGCAAATAATAATAAAACACCAATCCCTGCTGCCACCAAAATCCACCAGTTATAAATCGGATGATACCAACTGCAACCAGGAAATTCAGAGAGCAAAGTTAGCCACCACCAAACGAGATGCAATAGTTTTGCACTAAGCCATAAAACCCAACCACCAAAACAATTAGAAACCAATAAACTAAGCGCGCCAAGCAAACTCATCGGCACTACTATCAAGCACACGGCTGGCATGGCAATTAAATTGGCCACCATGGCTACCAGAGAAATTTGTTGAAAAAACAACAACGTCAGAGGCAATAAAGCAACAGTGACTATCAATTGCATCCGCCAAAACTTACGTAAATGTGTACGCCAACCCGACGCATAAAGAATGGCCGCCACAGCAGTAAAAGAGAGCCAAAAACCAATGGTCAATTCTGCCAACGGATCAATTATTAACACCAAAAATATCGACCACAGCCACGCATTCCACAATTGCGTATGTCGCCGCAATAATGTAGCTAAACTAAAAGAAACGAGCATAACTAAAGCACGTTGCGTTGGCACGGAGAAACCAGAAACCGCTCCGTAAATAAAACCTACAACTAAACCTGCAATAACTCCAGCCTCACGCGCCGGCAAAATCAACGGCAATCGCTTGGATTGCCTCCATAAAAATTGCATAAAGACTAAAACGATACTCGCAACTAAACCAACATGGAGCCCGGAAATAGCAACCAAATAACTCGTACCTGTGTCGCGCATAACCCCCCATTGGCTTGGGGTAATTGCACTTTCATCGCCTGTTACCAATGCTATAATTATCGGGGTCAACGAATCAGACAGCAAAGCCTGCTGCATTTTCATAATCAAATATTGACGCAATCGAGTAAGCGGATAGTGATACCAACGCGATTCAATAGGTTTATTAAAATCGCTGTCAACAATAGAACCCGTAGCACGAATATGATGGACTAATAAATATTTTTCCAAATCAAAACCACCAGGGTTCGATTTGCCATGAGGACGCTTAAGGCGTACTAACAATTGCCATTTATCTCCTGCGGTTATTTTTTTATCCGGAGATTTATCGTACCAACCAATCTTTAATTTGGTAGATTTTTTTGTGTTAGCGATGGTATCGGTTTGAAACTCAAAACTAATACGATGCGGTTTGGTGATTGGCAGTGAGGCGACATGCCCGGTTACAAGTAAACTTTTACCCTCAAGCTCAGGTGACAAACTCCATGCAGTAATCCAGTGGGTATAAATCAACGCCCAGCAGAATCCAATCACAAACACCAAAACATGGGTTGTGATTTTTTTTATTTTCTGCGGGGCAAATAATCTGGCGGAAAATGCTGGCGGAAGTATTAATAGCCAATACAAACTAGGAAGTTCAACACAAAATGAAAGTGTACAGATACTCAAAAAAAATGTGATGATCCAAAGGTGCATTAACCACGATTATACGTAATAAAAAAGTCGCAAATCACCGTGGTTTTTAAAAAAACTTAGATATCACCTACTCCACAACCAAAAACGACTGCCTTCCGGGCATAACATTCAGCTTTGGATCACAATGCGCTGTGTCATCAACTTTCACGAAAGTACTTTGAAGCTTGCTTACTACCGCATTATGCTTGGCGTTTGCAGTAATCTGATAAAAAGTTGCACCGCAAACACCCGCATCAATAATTTTAGCTCCCGCTACTTCTCGGCCCGCAAGAATCTCTTGCTCGTATTGCGCCAAATAATCTTCTGCTAGATAAAATGCGCGTACTTTATCCTGATAATAACTGCTCATCTTGGTTTCCAGCAGGCTACCATTTAAAAGACTTAGCGCCAGCAAACTCGTAATCAATAAAAATAACATTACAATCACCAGCACCATCCCTTGCTCATTTAATCTCGCTCGCGTAGTTTTATATATATTTTCCATTGATTTAAGGCCAACAATTGATTTTGCGGTTTGAGTGTAATCACAACGCTCAAAACCTTATTCCATGAGGTGATTTCATTAGCTTTTAGATATTTAGTAACCATACCTTGTCCCTGGGCATCAACCCCATAAACAATCTGCATATCGCTAATTTCTGGAACCAGTTCCTGTTTTCTGCCGCGATTAACTGAAAAATATAGACTGTAGACGGGCCCTCTTTTAGCGGTATCACGCGCGGTACTACTAATAAAAAATGACAGCTCTTCAAATTGACTAACCTGAGCACTGCTTGCTTGATAAGAATGATGCAACTCACTTTCAGTGACAATAGTTTTATCCGCCCAATTTTTGGCAATAAATAAATCGGCACTGCTGCAGTCAGAAATTAATAAAAGATTACTGGCCTGAGTCACCGGATTTTGCTCGACTTTCATCGA
Organism: uncultured Coxiellaceae bacterium; assembly: GCA_964565935.1. Taxonomy (GTDB): domain Bacteria; phylum Pseudomonadota; class Gammaproteobacteria; order UBA9339; family UBA9339; genus JBAXAM01. Next base: position 42,168 of record CAZMGW010000002.1, on the reverse strand, counting down.
AGTCGCACCAGCTTTGACGTCGGCGGTAACATTGGTAATGCCAGAATTTGCTTTGGTAATAATAATAACATCCGTCCCCGGCGCGATTTTTTTCTTCTTTAAATAAAGGGGCGCCTGCGCGCTATCATAGCCATGAATAGCCTCAAGCGCGCCAAAACCGATATCGGCATGGTTAGTTAAATCAAGCTCGGAGATTCTCCGACAACCGGCAAAACCGGCATGCATGATGTTCTGCTCTAAAAAAAAGTTGGCAAACCGGATGTTTTCGGTAAGGCGCGCTATTGCGGTTTGGGCGTTATAAATATTTTTTGAGCTCAAATAATTTTGCAATACCACCCCAATCAGCGCCAAACCCAGGGCGGAGGCGAGCAAAACCTCAAGTAAGGTGAATCCAGTGCAATGTTTTGGGGATGGTTTCATAGCTGATTAGAATTTATTTGGTAGCCACGTCCTCTACCGATCCCTAATACACTGTTCCTCGTGCTTTCCACACCAACATATTGATATTTTTCCAGCATCACACCCGCATTCACCATGCGGCAACAAACGCCCGCACTCCATACTCCAATCCACACAATTATAATCACGAGCTTTTTGTTGCTCGTGCATCGCCGCCCATTGCGAAGTTGCCAACACGTGCCAATAAGCATCCTCGGTGCGCTTGAGCGAGTTAATATATAGACCAGTAATTCCGAGCAACCCAAACGTTAAAATAAAAACAGCAATTAGCACCTCGATCAAACTGAAACCATGTGTGATATTTAATTGTTTGACTGTTTGACTTCGCCAGGGGAATAAATCCCCGGGCTCGATCAAGGGGGAGAGCTGCGCTTCTCCCCCTTGATAAACCCCCATGACTATGTTCCCGAGGCAAGCCGCGGGGAATATAAGTTTAACCATAAAACCAATCTCAGCGCAGGCTAAAACATGCGGCTACCAAAATTTGGTACGATTTCAACCGTAGATCTGGTAGCCCGCGTTCCCAATAATTTCATCTAAATTTAAATCTAGCGAACCTTTATAACGATAATCGTACCAATTCTTTGTAAGCCCCTTTCTAACAGGATTATCCAAAACATAAAAAATATGCTGTTTTAAATCCGATTCTTTTCGATGCACATAATCAAAAAAATCTTTTTGCCAATGCGTAGACGGAGTGTTCTTCGAAAACCAATAACCAGTTTTTTGTTTAAATAACACAACAGCTTTCCATAGATTTGCATTCACCCCTGCTCCTTCCAAAATAAAATGAAAATGATCGGGCATAAACAAGTAAACCCAGTTAACACACGAGTATTTTCTAATAGACTTTTCAAAAATATCAACAAAATCTCTACTATGTTTGCATTTGTAAAAACTGGTTTTCTGTTTTTTATACAAAGTGTAAAACTTGCACGCATCATTCCTTCGTAACAAGCCAAATCCAATCTATGTTTGTTCTCTATTATCATAATAACCGTGTAACTGGGCGCAGGCTAAAGCCTGCGGCTACCGGATAGTGGCTACCGAAATTTGGTACGATTTCGGCTTATATTCCGGTAGGCGCAAGCTTTAGCTTGCGGGAACTTAGCACGGTTTTGATAATGTAAGCTAATACCCACGGTTATTACCCAACCCCCACGCATGCGACTTCCAAAACCATAACCATAAAAAAAGGCGCCGCAGCGCCTTTTTTTCACACTAAGGTCCGCTACAACTCTAACTCATGTAGATACTTATTAAACGCTTGCCCCACTTCCTGATGCTTCATTCCATATTCAACTGTTGCTTTGAGGTAACCTAACTTACTACCACAATCATAGCGTTTACCACAAAATGCATGGCCATAAACGTCCTGTTCTGCCAGCAATTTATCAATGCCATCAGTCAATTGAATTTCCCCAATTGCTCCACTGCTTGCATTTTCAAGAAAATGGAAAATTCGCGGTGTTAAAATATACCGACCAATAGATGCGAACTCAGAAGGCGCATCTTTGGCTTTGGGTTTTTCAACAATGGTTGTAACCTTGGCAAAGTCGCCTAATTTTAAATCGGTTTTATCAAAGCCAACAATACCGTATTTTTCTGTTTCGGTTTTAGGCACAGCTTGAACCGCCAAAATGCTACCATTCACTTTGGAATAAACATCAATCATTTGTTCCAAACATGTTTTCTCTCCACCATTAAGCAACTCATCGGAAAGCAATACTGCGAATGGCTCATCACCAATAATATCTTTAGCACACAAAACCGCATGCCCCAAACCAAGCGGATTTTGCTGCCTAATATAAACGCAAGAAATTCCTGCTGGCAAAATATTGCGAACCACCTCAAGCCACTCATTTTTTCCAGCCTCAGCCAATTTAGCTTCTAATTCGAAATTAGAATCAAAATGGTTTTCGATGGCGTGCTTGCTTGAACTAGTAACAAAAACCAATTGCGTAATGCCAGCAGCAACTGCTTCTTCGGCAGCATATTGAATCAGGGGTTTATCGACAATAGGTAACATCTCTTTGGGATTGGCTTTGGTCACTGGCAAAAATCTAGTGCCAAGACCTGCTACTGGAAAAACTGCTTTGCGGATTTTAGTTATCACTCTTCCTCCTTAAAAATTGCGCTAAAAGTATCACAAAATTTAAGCTGTAACAATCGAATATAAATCTATAATTAAAACGCACTATAAATAAATTTTATATAAACTCAAGCGGTTGCACACACACTCACATTTGGTGCTTTAAAATAACCACAAATTAATTACAATACTGTACCTATGTCACCTAAAGCTGCATTTTACATTTTGGCTGAACCAAGTCTCAAAGCGCGAGATTTATATGCTTGCCGCGTTATTGAGAAAGCATACACGAATGGCCACACGATTTATGTGCATACAGCTACTATGGATGAAGCACAAAACTTCGACACCCAACTTTGGACTTTTCGCGATATTAGTTTTGTTCCCCATGAGATTTATAGCCAAAACTCTACCTCTGGAGCGCCGATTTTGATTGGTTACAACGGGATAGCACCTGAGAAAAAAGAGATATTAATCAATCTTACTTCCGAAATTCCATCATTCTATCAGCAATTCGATCACATCATTGAGATCATACCCAACGATGACCAATTAAAAACTGCTGCGCGTAAACAGTATCAAGTTTATCAGCATAGCGGCTATCAAATGGAAACGTTCAATATTCCGATCGGGCTCATAGCAAACAACAAATTATAGTTTAGCGAAATAACTACTATCTGCTCACTGCTAAAATATTACTTATCTCAACTGCATATCTCTCTTAATTTGTGCCACTCTGCCTCGTGCTTCAGCCTTTATCCACTGCTGCTCAGGGGCGCCAACACCAACAGGTAAAAGCCGTAAAGACTCATCTACTCTTTCAGATACATTAGATGCCAGTTTCAGATTCCTTTCATTAATCTTTTCTCGCACTTGCGACAACACTGTATTCAACTCCCTCTCCAATTCTCTAAACTCCGCACCTACCAACGCTGCATCAAACTGTTGGCGTAAAATTTCGGAGTGTCCAGGCACGCTCGGCAACGTTTTTGGTATAATCCTATCTACAACTAGACGCAGGTTACTTGATTTTTCTTTGATTTCATCGATGGTGGAAACGAAACTACGAGTGTTTTCCTGCCATTGAGCAATTTCCATATCGTTTAGTGTGTTGACGTCCTTCTGCAAGAAAGCTTGTGCTTCCTTTATTGTATTTTTTAACACAGAATTGCTAGCTTTCATTTCGTCTCTAAGGTTAGCCATTCTCTTCAATAAGTTGTCAGGAGTGATCTCGTAACGTTTCGCCCACACAGGCTCAATAACACTATGGTCGACGTACACACCAGCATCAAAGTTACCCTGGTAACCCTCTGGAAGATCGGTACTATGCATCTTTCCAAGATTGGTATCTAGTGTTTCGTATTGGGCAGGTAATTTTGGTCCTGGCTCACCAACATGTCCATGTACAACTTTTTCTACATAATTAGGAAGGGCAACGGATAACTCATATTTACCGTCCACATTCCCTTTCCCCATATTCCAGACCAATGCAGTTAGGGAACTATTGTTAGTATTTATATCAAATTCAGCAGCTAACCGCACCATCTCTCTAAACTTCGCATTATCTGTGTATCTTAAATTTTGAAATGCCCAATTAATTGCATCAATCGTTTTAGCCAGGTCCTTTGCGGTTTTATCTGCATATTCAACCCCCAACTCCCCAGCCAAATCTTTAATAGGTTCAATACCATTCGGCGCGTGCATAAAAAGGGTGATTTTTTTGTCATTATTCGTAAGCGCATATGAGAGCAGTTTAAAATTGGGGAAATAAACCCGGTCCATCATCTCTGAGAGCCCTTCCTGCGATATAATTCCATCACTAACTAATGACCTTATACCATTAACATACTGACCATAGAACCTACTACTAGCTCCCCAAGCACTGGGATCTGTTTTATAATACTCGTTCAAAAAAAACATATCATGATTCGAAGCGGTGATTTCCGTCCGCATCCCCTCTGTTTCTAGCCCTTCTAAAAGCCGCAACGTCATCAAATCATTTTGCCCCCGATCCGCAAGGAAATCTCCCAATAATCTAATCCGGCATGCCGATGGATTAACCGTGGCGCGTCCGATTATTTCTTGAAAACTTTGGAGTGCCAGTTGCTGATCATTTTCAGAGATTCCACACTCTACTGGCCGGCCCCACCTCGGGTCGACGTGGGCCCACGTCTTATCGTACAACTCCCACAAAGCATCTAAATCTTTTTGCCCGTTTGCTAGCTGTAGCACCCCGTTATGCACCAGCTCCCAAATATACTTCATCGCATTCCCATGCATATCTCCCAAAGTTACAACAGTACCTTCGGGGTGTGTGACTGCGCTTGGATATTCGCGCAAGTTTGCCTGTGTGGTGGTCATAATGTATGCTCATTAAGATAGTTAGTTTATGCTTGTATTATATACCATCTAAATAAATATACTACAAAGTCACAGCTCTAAAAAGCATAGCCCAAGTGATGCTAGCACCCCCTGTTATTTACACGGTTTTTCTGGTAATCTTTTTCCATGCAAAATAAATCCTACGAACCAGCAAGCATCGAGCAAAAATGGTACCAAACCTGGGAACAAAATAATTACTTTGCCCCAAGCGGTAAAGGCGAGCCTTATTGCATCGCTCTCCCCCCGCCAAACGTCACTGGCACCTTGCACATGGGTCATGGCTTTCAACAAAGCATCATGGACGTTTTAATTCGCTATCATCGCATGTGCGGGGACAACACCCTGTGGCAGCTCGGCACCGATCACGCCGGCATTGCGACCCAAATGCTGGTTGAAAATGGACTCCGCGCGGAAAAAATCAGCCGTCATGACATCGGCCGTGAAAATTTTTTAAAAAAAGTTTGGGAGTGGAAAAAATACTCTGGTGATACGATTTCTAAACAAGAACGCCGTCTGGGAATTTCCGGTGATTGGACCCGAGAAAAATTTACTCTTGACCCAGATTTAGCTGCAGCTGTCCAACACGTATTTATTAAACTTTACGAAGAAGGTCTGATTTATCGCGGCAAACGCCTGGTCAATTGGGATCCGGTTTTAAACACTGCAATTTCCGATTTAGAAGTAATCAGCGAAGATTGCGAAGGGTCACTTTGGCACATTCAATACCCTATTGCCGATAGCACCGACACCCTGGTTATTGCAACCACCCGCCCTGAAACCATGTTGGGAGACACTGCAGTTGCGGTGCACCCTGAAGACCCACGTTACCAACACCTAATTGGCAAACAAATTAAATTGCCGCTATCCGATCGATTGATCCCAATTATCGCCGATGAATACGTCGACAAAGAATTCGGCACTGGCTGTGTAAAAATCACCCCCGCGCACGATTTCAACGATTACGCGATCGGGCAACGCCACAATTTGCAGCTGCTTAATATTTTTACGCCCGATGCACGCATCAACGAAAACGCTCCAAAAATTTATCAGGGTCTAGATCGCTTTCAGGCGAGGGACAAAATCCTTGAAGAATTAAAGACGGCAGGCTTATTAATTAAAACCGAAAAGCATCAGTTAAAAATCCCCAAAGGAGACCGCAGCGGCGCAATTCTTGAGCCTTATTTAACCGATCAATGGTACGTTAAAGCATCTGCATTGGCGGGTCCTGCGATCGAAGCAGTAAAACATGGAAAAATTAAATTTATCCCGGAAAACTGGAGCAAAATTTACTTTCAGTGGCTTGAAAATATTGAAGATTGGTGCATTAGCCGCCAGCTTTGGTGGGGACATCGAATACCGGCGTGGATGGATGAAAATAATAATATCTACGTCGGGCAAAGCGAGGAAGAGGTTCGCGCAAAATATAAACTTGGCAATATTGCGCTCAAACAAGACGAGGACGTCTTGGACACTTGGTTCTCCTCTGCCCTTTGGCCATTTTCAACTTTGGGCTGGCCAGAGCAAACTCAAGACTTTAAAACTTTTTATCCAACTTCGGTTTTAGTCACCGGTTTTGATATTATTTTCTTCTGGGTCGCGCGAATGGTGATGATGGGGCTTAAATTTACCGGCGAAGTGCCGTTTAAAGAGGTCTACATTACCGGCTTAATCCGTGACAGCCATGGCCAAAAGATGTCAAAATCAAAAGGCAATGTTTTAGATCCAGTTGACTTGATTGACGGCATCACCCTTGATGAACTCATCAAAAAACGCACCAGCAACCTGATGCAACAGCATCTCGTTGAAAAGATTGAAAAACAAACTCGCAACGACTTTCCCAGTGGCATTCCGGGCTTTGGCACTGATGCCCTGCGCTTTACTTTTTGCGCCCTTGCCACAACTAGCCGCGATATTAATTTCGATATTGCACGACTTGAAGGCTACAGAAATTTCTGCACTAAAATTTGGAATGCGGCACGCTTTGTTTTGTTACAACTAGAAAATTTTGATTTTACAAACAATGAGATAGAGTTTAGTTTAGCGGATCAGTGGATCCAATCAGAACTCCAAAGCACTTTGCGCACAATTAAAACCAAGCTCAGGGACTATCGCTTTGACCTTGCAACTCAAGCGGTTTACGAATTCACTTGGTATCAGTTTTGCGATTGGTATTTAGAATTGGCAAAGCCGATTTTGTATTCTGATCAATTTAGTGCTGCGGCAAAACAAGGAACGCGCAAAACCTTAATTAGCGTGCTTGAGGCTTTATTACGCGCCATTCACCCGTTTATGCCATTTATCACCGAGGAAATCTGGCAAGCAGTGGCGCCGAAAATGAACATCAACGCACCTACCATAATGTTGCAACAATATCCAGAGTTTGATGCCGCAAAAATTGATGACGCCATAACCTCTGAAATTGAATGGCTTAAAAAAGTTATTCTGGCGATTCGCAATATTCGTGGCGAAATGAACATTTCTCCGGCAAAACCTCTGCCGCTTTTGCTCCACAAAGGAACTGAAGCTGATAAAGATCGCATCAAACAACATGAACAATATTTAAAAGCCTTGGCAAGACTTGAATCCATTACTTGGGTAAAAGAAGAAAAAATCCCAGTAGCTGCAACTGCTTTGGTGGGCGAACTTGAATTACATATTGCCCTTGCCAATCTGATCGATATCAATGCAGAAATTGCACGTCTTAATAAAGAAATCAGCAAATTAAAAATTGATGTTGACCGAGCTGAAGTAAAATTAAATAATGTCAACTATACGGCCAAAGCACCGGCTGATGTTGTCACTAAAGAACGGGCAAAACTGGCAGAGAATCAGGATGCGCTACAAAAAGCGCAAGTGCGGCTGGAGAAATTGCAGCAGCAGTAATTTCGGTAGGCACAGGTTCAGCCTGACCAGAAAGACAATTTATGGATAACTTGTTAGGGAGGGAGAATGACGCCACCAGAAACTAAAATAAAAGTAACGGTTTACTATTGGCCACATGCTAATAATGGCCTTGGCCATGTAGCTTGCGAACTTATTCAAACCCAACCAAAAGAAACGAGCTTAGGTTATATAACTGCCAATGCAAACTCATCATCAGTTGCATATTTACAAGATGAAATTAAAACCTACAACTCTCCAAACGTAATCAAAATACAGCTTCCTCCAACCACTATTACTCCCAATGCCTTGGGCAATATTTTAGACAACATTAGCGATAATTTAGACAAAAAATATAACCTTTTAACTAGAAATTGTGCTCATTTAACCAGTAAAGTTCTTTCTTTGGTTTACGGCGACCAAATAAGCCATAGAAGTCCTCAATGGATCATGACCCCCAAAATGATCGCTGGCCATACCTGCTTATTTCTTGATAGAGGAAAAAGCCTTCGCGAAAATATCGAATGTCTAAAAGCCTTGTCTAGCACCAGTCCTATAGACAACCAGACGATTACTTCTGAAGCAGTAAGAGGTATTTCACATCATGAATTTGCAAAGGTGATGATAGGTACACTAACCCAACAAATGAAAGGACTCACAAAGGATAATAATGAACTTACCACTTGTTTTAATAACTTCAACAATGCCATAAATAGAGAGCCCATAAATGACCAAGAAGCAACAAAAAGCTTAACCGCACTACACAAACAAATGGCGCAGGCTGAAGAAAAATTGCAAGGAAGCATAACCTCACCTCTTCAAAGACTAAAAGCTCATTTTTATGAATTCGTTCGCATTTTTGCGCAAGACCCACAATTAGAGCATTTACGTGATTTTAGAAAAGCCGCGGAGCAAATCAATAAGCTGGGTTTTGACACTAAGCAACACGAAGAACCATCATCTCAAGTAACCCCGACATAATTCTCTGGGTCTCATCAAAAAATATTAGTTCGTTCAACTTTAATTTCTTCACCAAAAAATAATCGCGTTCCTTTGGCAAAGCCTTCGGTATAATCAGAAACGTAAAAATGCCGGTTGGGTCGGATGGAAGAAAGAATCTCTCGAGAAGTCAGCTCGGTCTTGACCGCATTAGCAACGATTTTTGCCGCATCAATAATATCAACTTTATTCTTATAAAAATTAGCAATGCTTTTTTTGATCACCGGATAATGTGTACAACCTAAAACCAAAGCCTCAATGTTTTGCAAAGAGGAATGCGCTAAATATTCGTTCAACGCCACATCAATCAACTCATGTTCAAAGAACCCCTCTTCAATAATCGGAACAAGCAAGGGGGTGGCTAAAGCACGAAAATCGATTTGACGGGCCAGATTTGCGATTTTTTGATGATAAATTTTCGATTGTACTGTTAATTTTGTGCCAATTAATCCAACGCGCTTAGCAGCATAATTTTCACCTAAAAAACTAACGACCGGATCAATAACATTAAGCAGCACCGCTCGATCACCAACATAACTTTTAAGCATTTCATAGGCCGCTGCTGAAGCTGAATTACAAGCAATCAGGATTAATTTAACATCACGTGACAATAAAAAATCTATTATTTTTTTTGCATAGCTTTGAATAGCTTGTGCCGATTTATCGCCATATGGCAAATGCGCTGTATCACCGAAATAGATGATTGATTCATTTGGTAATTGGTCAACAATAGCTCGAGCGACCGTCAATCCGCCGATACCGCTATCAAAAATTCCTATTGGCTGATTTGCTTTTAAAGTTGCCATTTTCGCTGTAAATTCAAAATCTTACTTGGTACCAAACATTCGATCACCAGCATCGCCAACACCTGGCAAAATATAGCCCTTCTTGTTAAGCTTACGATCAAGCTTAGCAGCAAACACAGGAACGTCAGGGTGTGCGTGGAAAACCCGCTCTACTCCTTCGGGCGCCGCTAAAATACAAACAAAACTAATTTTGCGAACCCCAGAAGCTTTTAATTTATCAATTGCACGTACTGCTGTACCTCCAGTAGCAAGCATTGGATCACAAATATAAAATTGGCGATCTTTGCTGTGTGAGGGAATTTTAAAGTAATACAGATGTGGCTCGAGCGTAACCTCATCACGATAAAGACCAATGTGAGCTACTCGCGCTGAAGGCATCAAATTTAAAAATCCATCTACCATTCCTATACCCGCGCGTAAAATCGCCAAAATAACTGGTTTTTTACCGGCAAGCATTGGCATCTCACACGATTCCAAAGGAGTTTCAATAATTCTATTAGCTACCGGCAAATCTTTAGTGACCTCATAAACCAATAGGGTGCTAATCTCACCTACCAGCTCCTTAAACTCTTTTTTATTAGTATTTTTATCTCTTAAAAGAGTTAATTTATGTTGCAACAACGGGTGCTGCACTTCATGAAAATTACTAAATGTTGGATGTTGTTTAATTGGCATAGTTAGTTATCACCTTAAAGTTAGTTGCTTGAGCACCCTGCTCATCCCATGGACGAGCATAAATCAAAACGATACTTGTGGTTTGTGGAACGACAAAACCTGCTGCTTTAACTCGAAAAGTCCATTTTTCATACCCCGGGGCACCAACCAACTTTCTATCAGCAGGTTGGTAAAACTTACGCCCAATTGGAGTAATTAAATTTGCATCATAGCTTTTAAGCAACCATGAATACCCTGTGGTGGGATTAGACTTGATAATAATACTGAAAACAGGGTTTGATTTTTTTACCATTATTGATTTCAACGGATCCGTAAAGTCTGGGGTATTGTCCCCAACACAAACCCCGCTTATAAGAAGCGCTGCCCCAAACCATAAAATTTTTACATATTTTTTTATACTCATACCCCCTCTTATTCCCCTAAATAGCGACTTGGTTTACCGGAACGCAAATTGGCTTCAATACGCTCCAAAGTAATCTTTTTGGTTTCTGGAACCAAAAAATATACGAAAATTAACCCTAGAAAACAAAAAACACTATATATCCCAAACACCACGCTTGAGTGCAGCAGTTTAATCATTGGGATAAATGTCAAAATAACCAACATGTTAAATCCCCAAATGGTTGCCGTAGCTAAGCTCATTGCTAAACCACGCACTCGCAGTGGAAATATCTCAGAAATCATCAGCCAGCCAATAGGGCCAAAACTAATAGCGAAGCTAGCAATATAAACAATTGAACCAATTAAAATTAACCACGATGATATTGCTGAGTTTTCTGGTAACCAAAGAAAAATCCCACAAAACGTCAACATGCTCAAAGTCATTCCTACTGAGCCTAATAGCAAAAGAGGCCTGCGCCCCCATCTATCAATTAAAGGCAAAGCAACAATAGTAAAAATTACGAGTATCGCCCCAATACCGAAAGTTGCAAGCATAGCAACATTTGCAGGATTACCGCCGCCATATACTAAAATTATTGGTCCATAGTAAACAAAAATATTAATTCCAACCAACTGTTGCAGCGCTGCAATACCGAAACCAACTATAACCGCCGGCAACAACCAAGGATTTAAAAGCATGCGCCAATCCCTACGCTGCTCATCCAAACTTCCCTTAATTTCAAGCAATTCAAGCTCAACATTGGCATTAACATGTATTAATTGCAGAACTTCACGCGCCTCATGATCTCGATCATTAGCAATCAGCCATCGTGGGCTTTCTGGCACAAACAATAATCCACCAAGCAGCATTAAAGCTGGGATCACTCCCATACCAAACATTAAACGCCAATGCCCCCCAGAAAAGAAAATATAATCAATTGCATAAGATAAAAGTATACCTATAACTATAAACAACTGATTAAACCCAACCATGACTCCGCGCTTCCGAAATGGCGCCAACTCAGAGATATATAGCGGAGCAACATAAGATGAAATACCAACAGCAAAACCGACAATCATCCTGCTCGCAGCCAAACCATGTATCGTAGATGCTAGCGCACTACTTAAAGCCCCAAAAACAAATAATATAGCGTTAAATATCATCAGGTTGCGCCTACCGTAACGATCAGCCAACCTACCACTAATAATGGCGCTAATAAACGCTCCAAAAAGTATTGAGCTTGTTACTAAACTAGTGTTAAACGCGGTAAGGTGAAATTCTTCGGTAATAAATAGAACGGCTCCTGAAGTAACCCCGGTATTAAAACCAAAAAGTAGTCCACTAAAAGCTGCGACAAATACGATAAAATAAATGGAAAATTTGTTTTGTTCAGTTAGAAAAGTTGTTTGCATATCATTATGTCCATGCTACTTCTTCGCGCAGGTATGTTGGCAACGCTTCTTCTGCCGAAACCATAAGGCCCACAGAAAAATCAACAGCTGCAATTTGAGTTATATATTTTGCTTGTGGATAAATTTTTGATTCGACTATTGGTATATTACAATGCTTAGTTAAAATGTCACCATAAATCTTCCATCCATTTCCAACCCCAATCCAGCCATTATCCGATACTCCTACAACCTTCTGGGGTGCAATTAATTGATCCGGAACTACCGCGCGCATAATTCCCTCATTATCGACTCGGTATTTGCCCCAATATATCTCTTGCATCCGCGCATCTTGCGCAACTAAAACCATGGGGTTACCTAGTTCCTTGTAAACTTCCTGCGCCAAAGCACACAAAGTTGAGACTTTTACCACTGGCAAATTAGCCGCATAGGCTAACCCCTGAACCACACTTGCCGCTAAACGAATGCCAGTAAAACTCCCCGGACCACAGCCAAAAGCAATTGCATCAAGTTGATTCAAAGTCAGTTGCACCTCAGCCAAAAGCTCATGCACCATGGGTAAAAGAAGTTTGGTATGTTGCTGCGGAGCAATAGCAAAGCGGTCGTAAATTTTATTACCACACAGTAAAGCGGCGGAACAAGCATCAGTTGAAGTATCGATGGCCAGAATTCTTGTCATTTAGCCCTAAACCCTAACGCTTGCAAGCGTTCCTCAAGCGGTGGATGAGTAGAAAAAACAGATGCCATTGATTGCACAGTGGAAATCCCCACCTGCTTTGGATCAAAAATATAAGCTTCTTGTCTAACTTCTTCATGTGAGGTAGAACGATAAGCCTCCTCGTACTTTTCTTTGTTATCTTTATGATCATTGCTGATTTTAAGCAGCGCTTTGGCCAAAGGCGCATTATCACGCGTTAATTCTACCGCGCCGGCATCAGCCATAAATTCGCGCTTGCGGCTCAAATAGAGCAATAACAAAACCGTAACGATTGGCAATAAAAACCGTAATAAAACTATTACAATGACAATAGCATTACCGCTACCATCACGGCGCCTGCTACTGCGACCACCAAAGATAATTCCGCGAAACATGATATCTAGAGCAATCACCATAATATTGCTTAGAACCGATGCCATTAGGGTTAGTTTGATATCCTGATGGCGAATATGACTTAGCTCATGAGCTATGACTGCTTGCAGTTCACTGCGCTCAAGTTTGTTCAATAAACCACGAGTAATAGCGATTAGAGCGGACTTTTCGCTATAGCCACTGGCAAAAGCATTCATATAATCAGCTTCGATCAAATAAACTTTGGGCATATAGCGTAATCCAGCAGCAATTTTCAATTCCTCAACCACGTTATAAAGTTGCTGTTCTTCGAGAGAGCGCCCACTTCGCGGCGTAACCTCATGATGCTCAGTTCCAAGCAACATGATGCGATCGTACAATGAATAAGTGATTAATATTGAAATGGCCGCAACACCACCAAGAATCAAAGTCGCCACCGGAATGACTTTAAAAGTAATCAGCATATATGCTGCTTGGATGAGGGGGATTTGACTTAGCTCCGAATGCAAATATAAATCGATGACCAAACCAACAAAAATATAAATTAAAACAAAAGCCGTAATCACAAAATGAGTGCGAAGCTCATTACTTCGTAGTTGTTTACGCCAATCGGTGGTGGAGGCGGTATAGCTTAAAAACTCATTCATCCTTTGTAAGAGCCTCTATTTTTAAATAAGTTTTTTCACGACTTGCACGCTGCGCCTCTTCGTCGGCGACTAAAGAGGAAATTTTACTGTATCCAAAAAACAGCATAACACCATAAAGTACAGCAATAATTCCAATTATAAACAAGCCCAACGACACACGCTTTTGCAGTTGCACAGGCAAAAGATAAGTTGGCTCGGTATGAGCGGGCAGCTCTTTTTTATGTTTAACAATTAGACGCATGATTTTTAATTATTCAAAGTTTGACCTTATACTCTTCATGTTGCTTCCTTTGCTCATCAGAAACACCCCAATAGGCAAATTCTTTTAGCAATTTCTCGGGAAGAGCACTAACAACAAATGACTCAAACAAGGATTTACTCGTAGCTTTATATTGCTCAACACTATCATTGTAAGATTGCTTAGCAAAGGTGAGTTTGTTTTCAGTATTGACTATCTCTTCTTGCAACTGCAGCGCATTTTTGTCTGCTTTCAAATCAGGGTATTGCTCAAACACCAAATTGAGATTAGCGCCAATTTTGGAAATAGCTTCCTCAGCGTTCATGCGTCCACCCTCATCACCGCTTGCTAAGGATTTTTGCGCTTGCGAACGCAAAGCCACCACTTCTTTCAAAGTGGTTTTTTCATAATCCATATATTTTTTTACCACCTCAATTAACGACTCGTACACTTTATAACGCCGATCCAACTGCACATCTATTTGATTTTTGTTGTTATTAACAACTTCAATCATGTGGATTAACTTGTTATAAATTATAATTCCCCACGATAGTATCAATACAATAGCAATAATAATAAAAGTTAACATACTAAACCCCTCCGGAAGTAAATTACACGTTGCACCATTATAATCAATTTCACTTCGACCGACACCATTTAATTTATTTTATTTCGCCTACTGAGAAGAATAAGACATTTTACTGTAGGAAACGACAATACCAGCCAACCTCTTGATTGTGTTGTTATTTGCTCACATAGACAGCCACCAAAGATAATACCCATGGCATCGCAAAAAAAATTATGTTATATAGCAACCAGGAATTTATATCAGAGGAAATCATGTTCGGCTTAATACCCAAAGAAGAAAAATTTTTCCCCATGTTCCATGAAATGACTAAAAACATAGTTGCTGGATCAATTGTGTTAAAGGAAATGCTTGATAATTTTAGCGACCCACTTGCTAGTCAACATGCGATCAAAGAAATAGAGCATAAAGGCGATTTACAAACCCACGAAATTATTAGAACCCTCAACAAAAGTTTTATCACCCCATTTGATCGTGAAGATATTTATTCACTTGCTTCTTCTTTAGATGACATTATTGATGCCATTGATACTTTGGCTCAACACATCATCATTTATCATATTGACAAAATCACACCGGAAGCAAAAGAGCTTGGATTTATTATCCTTAAAGCTTGTCAAACCGTAGAAAAAGCGGTAGCGATGCTAGATAATAAACCCCAGCATATTTTCGAATATTGTGTTGAAATAAATTCTTTGGAAGGCGAAGCAGATCGTGTACGTGCCGACGCAATCAGTCGTTTGTTTGACGAAGAAAAAGATCCGATTTTCTTGATCAAATGGAAAGCGATTTACGAAAACCTAGAGCGCGTAACCGACCGATGTGAAGATGTTGCCAATATTTTGGAAAGCGTGGTAGTCAAAAATGCCTGAAGCCGGTCTTATAGTTTTAATTCTTGTCATTACTGTCGCCCTAGCCTTCGATTACATTAATGGCTTTAACGACTCTGCTAATGCTATCGCTACATGTGTCTCGACACGCGCACTTTCGATTCGCACTGCCGTCATTATGGCCGCCGTGTTAAATCTCATTGGAGCTTTGGTTTCAACCAAGGTTGCAACAACAATCAGCACGGGTATTGTTAATGCTGATAGCATCACTCAAATAGCCATTCTTTCTGGTGTTAGCGCTGCTATTATTTGGGGCCTAACTACCTGGTATTTCGCCATCCCATCATCATCATCTCATTCCTTAATCGGCGGTATTGCAGGCGCATCGGTAGCAAGCGTAGGCTTTTCAGCCTTACATTGGTCTGGCCTAAAAATAATCTTACTGGCATTGATTTTTTCACCGATTATTGGCCTAGCACTTGGCTTCACACTAATGATCATTTTACTTTGGACTGTTCGCTGCTTTTCCCCAGAAAAACTCAACAAAAATTTTCGCAAACTACAAATTATTTCTGCTGCGTTTGTGGCTTTTTCACACGGAACTGCAGATGCACAAAAATCAATGGGTGTGATCACCATGGCATTAGTTAGCTATGGCACTTTAAAAAGTTTTTCGGTACCGTGGCTAGTAATGGCTTCTTGCGCCATCGCAATGGCACTGGGAACTGCTATCGGCGGCTGGCGCGTTATTAAGACTGTTGGTAAAGATTTTGTTAAACTACAACCCATTCATGGCTTTTGTGTCCAAACTTCTGCAGCTGGTGTGATTCTTGGCGCTTCGGCTTTAGGATTACCAACCAGCACTTCTCACGTCATCACTTCTTCTATTCTGGGTGTTGGCCTGTCGAAAAAAAGACTATCCGCAATCAATTGGGAAATAGCTCAAAATATCGGCTGGGCTTGGCTTTTAACCATTCCAGCATCAGCAACACTAGCCTTTGTGCTGCATGTAATACTCGATTCTATTTTTACAAAAATCTCGTAATGGTTACCCTAACGCGCACCTTAGCTCACTAATAAATGTAGACTCAAATAGCCGGTGCTCATATTCAAATCAATTTTTTCTTGATAAGGTATAACACCAAGCAATGGCGACTTAGTGTAAAGTTTTATGCACTGAATACTTTCGTCTACATAACCCATCTCTGGATCTATAACATTGGCCACCCAGCCAGCAATTTTGACATTGTGTTTACATAGGCTTTCCAGTGTTAATAGCGCGTGATTAATGCAACCAAGCCGAATTCCCACAACCAATATCACAGGATAACCGTAACCCTTTATGAGATCAGTCATCGTCTCATTTCTATTAAGCGGCACGCACAAACCACCCGCCCCCTCAATCACAATATAATCCACATCGCTTGATAGCACCTGCTGAGTTTTTAGCAAAACCTCTGCCACTGTTAAGCCCACCCCGATTCTTGCCGCGGCAATATGCGGGGCTATTGGCTCTGCAAAAGCAAAAGGGTTGGTTTGCGAATACTCCACTTTATGCGTTGCATGCTCTTGCAACATCAAAGCATCTTCATTACACAAACCTATTGACGTCAACCGACAACCGCATGCAATTGGTTTAATAGCTGCTGTTTTAAAACCATAACGCGCCAATGCAATTAACAAAGAAGCACTAACAACTGTTTTTCCAACACCAGTGTCGGTACCAACCACAAAATAGCCTTTTGCCGCTTTTTTCATAAAAAACCCGTCATCGAACCGCACTAACGTAGTAGACCTCGTAAGTTACGCACAGTTTTCCATTCTCACACCGAAACTTTTCATAAGCCTCTTGCAAAAGCATAAATTTCCTTTTACCAAGCAAACCAGGCTTGCGTTTATGTTGCAAATTATGTGCGCCCAATATTTTTAAATCTGTCATTAATTCATGCAGCGAATTAAAAAAGCGACTGTGATTAACCATCTTAACTTGAATGTTTTTAAACTGCGCATTGACCAAACAACGTTTGAGAGTGTGTTGATCCACAAAAAAATTAACGTGAGAATCAGAATCAACTTTCTGCCAAGCAGTGCGCAGCTCATGCAACGAACCAGGACCTAATGTTGAAAAGAAAAACACGCCTCCAGATTTCATTACCCGCCACCATTCACTTAACGTAGCTTTACAATTAGCACTCCATTGCAACATTAAATTTGACACAATTAGATCTATTGAATTATTAGCCAATGGTAAAAAATCCGCATCGGCACAAATAAAATCCAGATTATCGGTTTGTTTAAAGTTAGTACGTGCGAATCGCACCATGCTGTCTGCGATATCAACACCGAGCACCGCCGCATCGGGAAACAAATGCGCTAATTCCAATGTCATTTTCCCGGTGCCAGATCCCACATCCAAGATTTTTGCAGGTTGGATATTGGTGCTCTTTAATAAATCGTACAAATTGACACCAACTTCTTGCTGCAGAATCGCCACTTCATCGTACACACTTGCCGCTTTACCAAACGATTGAGCAATTTTAGCTTTATTAAACCCACAGCAACCATTACTTAGCATGCAAAAACCTCTTAACCATTTCTAAAAATATTTGCGCATGAGAGAAAAAAGGAACATGCGCGGCTTGCGGAATAACCCCAATTAACGCTTGAGGAATATATGCGTTTAAAGTTTCATCTATTGATGCTGGCACCAATCGATCAACCTCACCTAAAATAAATAAGACCGGGCATTTGATAGCAAACAATTGGGGACGCATGTCGATATTGCGCAACAAATCAAGCCCACCAATTAACGCGTCGATTGTTGGCAATTTTTTTGCAAACATAAGGGCTTTTAATTGACGCAAATGTTTTTGCCTTGCAACATATTGATTTTCACCCAGCTGTAAATTAAGAAATCGTAAAATGGCATGTTGCACATCTTTTTTTAAAGACACATCGAATTGGTCAAAAACCCCTGGGTTAATACCCGGCCAATTAGGTTTTTCTATAAAACATGGGGAGCTGCTAACTAAAATTAGTTTTTTTACTGCTTCTGGATGGTGTATGGCAATCCACATAGCAATTAAACCGCCCATGGACCACCCCATCCAAATTGCTTTAGCGGGAATAATAGCAAATATCTGCTGCGCAATATCCTCTAGCTCATACCCCCCAAAAACCAAATCACTGTCTCCAAACCCAGGCAAATCAAGCAAAGTAACACGATGTGATTGTGCCAATTGCTTTGCCATATCCACCCAAACCCCGGAATGCATTGCCCAACCATGTAACAAAACAATGTCTTCGCCAGAACCGCATACTTTAATACTCGGTTTCGTCGACATTACATCCTCACCATAACTTTTGTTAATGCCTCCAACAAAAAGTCAATTTGCTCTTCCATATGATTGGCAGTTAAGCTAATACGCAAACGCGCGGTGTTATTCGGAACGGTTGGCGGTCTAATTAAATCAACAATGACGCCAAGTTGCTTTAATCTTAGGGTCATCTTTTGCGCTTCATCAGACTGCCCAATAATTAATAACTGAATAGGCGTATTAGATGGCAATACCTGCAAACCCAAATTTCTTGCGCCCTCCTGAAATCTTTTTATTAACACAGCCAGACGATCACGCCGCCAGTCATCTTGCTGCAACAGCTTTAAGCTCATGCGCGTAGCCCCAGCAATCGCCGGTGGCAAAGCCGTCGTATACATATACGATCTGGCAAATTGAATTAAACTTTCAATTACAACTTCATTACCCGCAACAAAAGCACCAAATGTCCCAAATGCTTTACTTAATGTGCCGACTAAAATTTGCACATCTTTCGCCACCAAACCAAAATGGTCTAAAATCCCCCTACCCTGACATCCCAACACCCCAATACCATGCGCATCATCTACCATCAACCAACTGTTATTTCGCCGCGCAATAGCAACTATTTCTGACAAATGCGCCAAATCCCCATCCATACTAAACAAACCATCGGTACAAATTAATTTGTTTTTGGCTTTAGATTTTGTTAGGCGCAGCTCTAAATCACGGGGATTCTGGTGTTGATAGCGCTCAAAACGCGCTCCGGAATAACGACAACCATCAACTAATGACGCATGATTTAAACGATCCATAAAAATATGATCGCTTGTGGTATACAAAGCGGTTATCACTCCAAGATTCGCCATGTAACCGGTTGAAAACAACAAAACACGCTCGTACCCTAAAAAATTCGCCAATTCCTCTTCTAACGCGTGATGAGCGCAACTATATCCTCCCAACACACTCGAAGCACCGCTACCAACTCCATATTGATCCAACCCTTTTTTACAAGCCGCAATTACCTCCGGGTGATTTGCCAATCCTAAATAATTGTTGCCAGAAAAAGATAAAAACGCTCGGTCGTTATGCCTTACCAGCGGCTCCTTGGCACTTTGTAAAATATACCTAGTACGATATAAATTGGCTTGCTGAAGCTGTTGTAACTTACTGGCGAGAATGTTAACCATCATGCGTTTTTATTCCTAAACGCTGCAATAATTCATAATCTTTTTTCACTGTAGGGTTCTTCGAAGTAAGAAGTTTCTCTCCACAAAATATTGAATTAGCGCCCGCAGAAAAACATAATGCCTGAAACTCATCGCTCATGGTTTCACGCCCAGCGGCAAGCCTTATCAAAGAACGTGGCATTAAAATACGCGCAACGGCGATTACGCGCACAAAGTCAAAAGAATCAATGGGGGGCATATCAGCCAGCGGAGTACCAGCTATTGCAACAAAACGATTTATCGGCACACTATGCGGATGTTCAGGAAAATTGGCCAACTGATGTAATAAGCCAATGCGATCTTTGTTGCTCTCACCCAAACCAATAATTCCACCACAACAAATTTTAATCCCGGCATTCCGTAACCTTTCTAAAGTGACGATACGTTCGCTATAAGTTCTGGTGGTAATTATGTTCGCGTAATATTCGGGGGAGGTATCTAAATTATGATTGTAATAATCCAAACCAGCAGCTTTCAAAGACCGAACTTGATCGTCATTAAGCATCCCCAATGTCATGCAGGTTTCTAAACCCAATTCCTTCACTTTTTTTATTATTGCCAATATTTCGCCAAACTGTTTTTCCGGAGGACTGCGCCAGGCAGCACCCATGCAAAAACGCATGGCACCAATATTTTTGGCAGCTTTCGCTGCGGCAACCACTTGTTCTGCACTTAACAAACCATGCTTTGGTGTCGCTATTTTGTGATGAGCACTTTGTGCGCAATAAGCGCAATCCTCAGGACAAGAACCGGTTTTGATGCTCAACAAACTACTAATTTGCATCTCATCCGCTGAGAAATATTGCAGGTGAGTAGACAACGCTTGGCTCAATAACCGAATAAAAGGCAAAGCAAACAAATCAGTGATTTCATCTATCGACCAATTATGACGAGCGGCTATGGGTTGCATTACTGTGCCCTGCTTTAATTAGATGGCGACAGATTAAATTCTGATGATTTAATTGTCAACTTATTTTATAATAATTAATCAACAATAATTATTATAAAGACATGACACTCAACCTAGTCGAACGCGACTTAAAATACATCTGGCACCCCTGCTCTCAGATGAAAGACTATGAACACCTTAAACCACTTGCGGTAAAAGGCGCCTGCGGGCCTTACATTGAACTAAGCAACAATACAAAAATAATTGATGCGACTTCCAGCTGGTGGTGCAAAATATTGGGGCATGGCCACCCTCGCCTTAAAGCCGCCCTGCTGAAACAGGCAGATAAATTTGAACATGTGATTTTCGCCAATACAACCAATGAAACCATAGTTGAGCTATCAGAAAAACTTACCAGCATGACAAAAACTCTTGCTAAAGTTTTTTATGCTAGTGAAGGATCGTCCGCGGTAGAAATAGCCATAAAAATGAGCATACATTCGAGAAAAAACTCATGTGAACACAATAGAAGACAAATTTTAAGCCTACAAAATTCGTATCACGGTGAAACAGGAATCGCTCTGGCGGTTAGTGACCTCGGATTATATCGAAAACCATACGAAGAACTTTTGCCTCACTGCTCTTTCCTAAAAAACATTCCTTATATCCGCTCTAAAAACGATCCCCTGTGGCAAGATTGTTCAAACTTTTGGTCTATTATCGAAGCGCAATTAACACCCAATGCCGATAAATTAACCGCCATTATCGTAGAACCAATTGTACAAGGCGCTGGCGGCATGCTGATATACAGCAAAGATTTTCTAAAACGATTGCGCTCTTGGACAACAAAACACAACATTCATTTAATTGCCGACGAAATTATGACCGGATTTGGCCGCACTGGTTTACCATTTGCACATCAACATGCGGGTATTGAACCGGATTTTGTTTGCCTGGCAAAAGGTTTAACCGGAGGTTGGCTGCCGATGAGCGCTGTATTAACAACCAACAAAATTTATAACTTGTTTTACGCTGATTTCGAGGATAACAAATCTTTTTTACACTCTCACACTCACAGCGGCAATACTTTGGCAGCTGCAGTGGCCTTGGAATGCTTAAAGGTTCTAGAAGAGGAAAACATTTATTCAGGCGTGGATTTAATGGAGCCGGTTTTATATGAGCTAATGTTAGATGTTGCTCAAAAAACAAAACGCTTAACTAACATCCGCAATATTGGCGCCATTGTGGCTGCCGATCTGGTGCTAGATAAAAACCAACAAGCCGGTCGTTATGGCTATAAAGTATTTCAAGAAGCGATAAAACTTGGAGCATTTCTACGCCCACTTGGTAATACCATCTACTGGCTACCACCATTAAATACCCACAAGAACGTTTTACTACAATTAAACGACATCACAATCCATGCGATCAACCAAGCATTTAATCATTAGAAGCATTATGTCGATAGTTTGCAATAATAATGCAAGGTGTGGTCATCGAGAAAACATGCTATGGTTTCCAAACGGCTACTTCCGTTTTTCACACCATCTCGTCTTACAATAAAGCTTTATCAAAGGTAAATTAATTTGCGGGGCTAATTTTAACAACCCCTTTTCAAAAGCAAGCAACTCTATATCCTTCTTGATTATTCCCAGGGCTTGAGCCAACTTCTCTTTACTCATTTTCTTTTCAAACAAAAATCTCTGAATCATTTTTCGCATAACATCTACATTCAGAAACGGAGTTTTTTTAGCTCTATTTGTTTGGTTTAAACAGCCTATATTTATCTCTGATTTCGTTTTGCAGTCATTAACTGAAACAAGCGGAATATCGACAGGAATCACACCAATTGGGAAACCAGATATGGTTTTATCTGAACCATGTTCGTTACTTAATTCCATAACTATTTTCTCGCTTTAAACAACAATTAATTTTTGGTATAATTTTCCAACTTGTTTTAGTTATAGCTTAATAGTACCATGAGTACTAATAATAACAAAATACCCGTCGTCAATTGCTTTTTTGAACCATTGGTACTATTTTTTGGAAAATAAACATAAAACCGAACAACTTTTATTTGCAGAGCGCCTTAATCACGCTTTGGATATTTTCGGGATACCACCCAAGGGTCGCGGCAGGCAGCTTGTTGTGGCTAAAATGTTTAATGTATCACAGAAAGGTGCAAGCAAGTGGCTTGAAGGAAAGACGTTTCCTGAAATTGGAAAAATAAAAACAATAGCAGAAAGACTAAACATCAACATTGAATGGCTACTAACCGGCTCTAACTACATCAACATCGAAGATTTACCCAGTCCAGGCAAGTCTTCAATGAAAAGAATACCTCTCCTGCAATGGAAAGATGCAACAAATTGGAACCATATTGGCCTAAACCAAAATACCAGATGGGGCTGGGCTGATGCCGAAATCAGCCCATGCGCTTTTGCGCTACAAATTTGCGATGACTCAATGCTACCAAGATATGAAATAGGCGCAATCATAGTTATTGACCCGGAAGAAAAACCAAAACATCGAAACCTAGTTATAGCTCAAAAATCAAATGGAGAGGTCATTTGTAGGCAATTATTAATTGATGGTGACAAACGATATCTCAAACCAAGCAATTTAAAATACCCCGCATATCTCATCGGGGATAAGGAAAATAAAATAGAAATAATCGGTGCCATCAGACAGGTATTTATGAAAGTTAGTTAAGAAAATTCCAACGATTGCCTATTCTTCCTTATATCATCTAAGGGGTCTTCTTTCTCTGAGTTTATAACCCATCTAAGCAATTCAACCTCAGAAGGGTCCATATCATCCAGCATTTGCTTGTTATTTAACAAATCTTCCATATAGTAGTTTTTCACATAACCAGTTCCGGCGGTATGCAGCATTACTATTGAATTTAGGCTTTTCGATATTGACCTAGAAACAATCTTATGTCTTGGTTTTGCATTTGGTAATTGCCGACCAATAATCCAAGGGAATGAACTTTCATTTACAGAAATCTCGTAAAAAGAATTCCTACTGTGTTCCACAACCTCTACTTTTTGTTTTTTAGTTATCATGTATAATCTACCGGGTGGAAAAAGCGAAATATCAACTACTAAAATTCTGCACAATTGGCACCTTGCTCGAATGGTACGATTTTATACTATTTGGAATGCTTTCATCAACTCTCGCGCAAGTTTTTTTTCCCAACAACAATAAAACCATAGCTCTAATGGCAACGTTTGGAGTGTTTGCAAGTGGCTTTATAATGAGACCGGTTGGCGCGCTATTTTTGGGACACATAGGAGACAAATATGGTAGAAAATTTACCTTGTGCCTAAATATGATTGCAGTAACCGTAGCAACAACATGCATCGGGTTATTACCAACATATGCACAAATAGGTATTTTTGCGCCAGCCTTACTGGTTTTCTTCCGTTTGTTACAAGGCTTTTTTGTTGGGGCGGAATATTCTGGAGTTATCACTTATTTGGCCGAAATGTCTGAAAATAAAAACGTATGCTTTTTTTCATCCTTTAGCGCCTTCGGCACGGTTGGCGGTTTATTCCTAGGCTCAATAACAAGCACAACAGTAACGGCCATTTTTTCGACAAATACGCTGCTGTCAATTGGTTGGCGAATACCATTCTTGCTTAGTATTTTTCTCGGCGTCGTTGGATATTACATAAGAAAGAAACTTATCGAATCCCCTTCATTTACAAAAATACAACAAGAAGACAAAATAGACAAAATACCAGCCAGGACACTCTTCAAAAAATATAAATCTAACCTATTGGTAGTAATGGCCTTATTTAGCACAACAACCATATCGACTTACCTATCATTTATATATATACCGGCAAAATTATCAAGCTTGCACAGCGCGCAAACCAGCTCTATATTGATGATAAACTCGATAAATATACTATTATTTACCTTATTAATTCCGTTTTTTGGCTACTTGTCTGACAAAATTGGGGTGGGGAAAATAATAAAAAGCGGAGCTGTTGTCTTTATTTTAATATCATATCCACTCTTTTTTCTATTTCAACACAACAGCCTATTATTAGTGTTTTTTGGGCAAGCAATGCTTGCTGTATTAACGGCATCATTTGTAGCGCCTGTCCCTGCAATAACAGCGAACCTGTTTCCAACATGCATCAGATACTCCGGCTCATCGATAGGATTAAACTTTTCTGCATCTCTGCTTGGAGGAACGGCGCCGATGATTGCGACATGGATAACAAGCTACACTAATAACCCGGCCTCTCCAGCCTTTTACTTGATACTTTCGGCTTTATTCTCATTGGTTGTTTTTGTCTTTATCAAACCCCGGCAACAAAAATAATCAATCGTTTTTTTCCAAAAACGCAAAAATCTCTTTGGCGCTCCAATCTTTTTCACCAAACTCACTCGCGGTAGCTTTGCGCAACAACCAATTTATGCAATCAGCAATTTTTTCTGGCGATGATAATTTTCCTTTCTCTTTAAACGATCTAAAAAGTTCTACCTGGGGGAAATTCTCTTTACTCAGAGAACGAATCATCTCCTGCATTGGCGTATCAACAATTCCGGGAGAAAAACTTCCTACAATCACATTGCTTCCCACCAATTCTTCTTTAAGCACTTGATATAACATAAACAATGCTGCTTTTGCTATGCAATAAGCACCCCATCCAGGAATTACGCTATGTGCAGCACCAGAAGAAATATGAAGTATTCTTCCACCAGTTATCATTTTAGGAAGCAATTCCCTGGTCAAAAATAATGGCGCTTCCAAATTAATTGCTAGATTATTTTTAAATGCCCTTGAAGCAACCTCTGTAATTTTACCGGTCGGCGCTAAAACCCCAGCATTGTGTACTAAAAAATTTATTTGTTTCCCTTTGCTCCTAACATAATTCACCACCCTCTTTCTACCATCAACTTTGCTTAAATCCGCAGCTATAACACTAATTTTTTGTGGATCTATTTTCTGCATTTCGCGCAATTCTACAATTCTTCGCCCAATCCCTAAAATTTCACAGTCGCCATCCAACAATCGATGCGCGATAGCCTTTCCAATACCAGTACCAGCCCCAGTAATTATTGCGAATTTCATAATTTCACCTTGTCATTTAAAAGCCTTGGTTTTTTTAAGTATAACCTCACAACAAAATATATCTATTTCAAAATTTTGTCGCAGAAACCCCACACCGACCCTCAATCATCCGTCTTAGAACCAGACATTTTGAATATAATCAATTTGTTACAAAAAACTGGTAATTAACTTTTAACCACATATAATCCTAGATCCTGGAGTAAAAAACCTATGTCATATCAAGTACTAGCTCGAAAGTGGCGCCCAAAAAACTTTGCCGAAGTCGCCGGCCAAGAACACGTGCTACGCGCACTTATTAATGCGCTAACCCAAAACAGGCTACACCACGCCTACCTTTTTACTGGAACCAGAGGGGTTGGCAAAACCTCAATCGCACGCATTTTGACCAAATGTTTGAATTGCGAAACTGGCATCACCGCAACACCTTGTGGCAAGTGCAACGCTTGTCTCGAAATCGATTCTGGAAGATTCATTGACCTCATTGAAGTCGATGCCGCCTCACGCACCAAAGTCGAAGACACACGCGACCTATTAGACAACGTACAATATTTACCTGCAAAAGGCCGGTTTAAAGTTTATATAATCGACGAAGTGCACATGCTCTCCGGACACAGCTTTAATGCGCTACTGAAAACTCTAGAAGAACCGCCTACGCACGTAAAGTTCTTATTAGCCACTACTGATCCACAAAAACTACCTGTTACAGTTCTTTCACGCTGTTTACAATTCAATCTAAAATCCCTAAGCCCCGAACTCATTCAAAAACAGCTCCAACACATTTTAGCCCAAGAAAAAATTGAGTTTGAAAGCCCAGCGCTGCATCAACTTGCGCTTGCAGCTAATGGTAGCGTACGAGACGCCTTAAGCTTATTAGACCAAGCAATTGCATTTGGTCATGGTAAAATCACCACAAGTGATGTCAATGCCATGCTTGGCGCAATCGATACCAGCAAAATTTTTGCAATACTCGAAGCCCTGATCTCTAACAACGCTAAAGCAGCTTTAGAGGTTATTGCCCAACTCGCAGAACTGGCGGTGGATTTCACAAACGCAATAGATGAATTATTAGAGATATTTCAACAAGTTGCTATTATACAACTAGCTCCAGACGTAAACACAACCAACTGGCAGCATCAAGAATTAATACATAAACTAGCAACTCAGCTTAAACCAGAAGAAGTACAACTTTACTACCAAATTGGTTTAATTGGTAAACGCGACTTGCCATTAGCCCCGAGCTTACGCTCAGGTTTTGAAATGGTCATGTTACGCATGCTTGCTTTTCGCCCAGAAACAACGCCGCCTACATCAACAGCAAAACCAACGGCAAATAAACAAACAATATCTAATCCGCCTCCTACTATTGGTAACCAAGATACAAATATTTTGCAGAATCTAAATATCACTGGCCCAACACAAGCTCTATTAAGCCACTGCATTATTACAAAAATCGGCCAAAATGAAGTTGAGCTTTTACTTGAATCAAACAAAGCCCCGCTGCTTAATAAAAAACATGAAGAAAGAATTAATCAAGCTTTTAGCGAACATCTTCAACGCCAAATAACAGTAAATATCAAGCTTGGCGCAGCAAATATAGATAATACCGCCGCTAATCTTGCAAAACGCGAGGCTGATAAAAATCAAGACCAGGCTTTGCAAGCTATTAAAAATGACCCTAAGATACAAGAACTAATGAGCAAGTTTGGTGCTAAAATAATTTCAAATCCGGTAAAAACTGAAAAAGATTAAACTTAATAACAAATACCACCCATATCGTTTCCGAGAATCACGGTACAGCACATGCGCCCAAGACGATGTCATTTTAGGGCGCTATGAGACATGGATGTCGAATGCGAGCCAACATGGAAGTAATTCACGGCGTCCCTAAAAGGACATCGTCTGGGACGCGTGTGCGGCGATTTTAGAACAAGCTTTTAGAGTTAAAAATATGCTTTATACACAACTGATAGACAAATTAATAAACAGTTTGCGCTGCCTTCCTGGAGTTGGACCACGTTCAGCCCAACGCATGGCCTTTTATTTATTACAACAAGGCCGTGATGATGGCCTACTACTCGCAAAAACCCTAGAACAAGCACTAACCCAAGTTGGCCATTGCAATCGTTGCCGCGCTTTCAGCGAACACGACCTTTGCAATATTTGCTCCAACCCACGGCGCGACAACTCGCTTTTATGCATCGTCGAAACCCCCGCGGACATTATCGCAATTGAACAAACCAATAGCTATCATGGCCGATATTTTGTATTAATGGGACATCTGTCGCCAATTGATGGCGTTGGTCCAAACGAAATTGGCATCAACGATTTAGCTGATTTGCTTACACAAGAAGACACTATAAAAGAAACTATAATTGCCACCAACCCAACAGTTGAGGGAGAAGCCACAGCGCATTATCTTGCCAATTTAATCCGTGCTAGAAAAATTAAATGCACCCGAATTGCCCATGGTATACCTCTTGGCGGAGAGTTAGAGTATACTGATATCAATACCCTAGCGAGAGCGTTGGTGGGAAGAATAGAAATAATATGACCTGGTTAAAAGACTTTTTAGTACTTACATTAATTATCGGCTTGCTTTTTGGGGCCACTCTTGGCCGTTATCCACTTGCTGCGCCTGATGGCGCGCGTTATGCCGAAATCCCTCGAGAAATGGTCGTGACTGGCGATTACATAACCCCACATCTCAATGGCGTAAAATATTTTGAAAAACCTCCTCTGTTTTATTGGCTACAGGCGATCAGCATTAAAGCTTTCGGAGCAAATGAGCTTGCTGTAAGTATCGTTAACGCATTGATGGCGCTAGGCTGCTCATTGCTTATTTATTTTACCGGACGAAAACTGTATGGCCGCTTAAATGGCATCGTTGCAAGCTTTATCTTCGCAACCACCAGCTTAGTTTTCGCTCTTACTCGTGTTGTTACCTTGGATGTAGCGCTCACATTTTTTATTACTGGCAGCCTTTGTTCATTTATGCTTGCAACACAACTGCCTCTCGGCATCAAACGCAGCTCGCATCTCTGGGCGATGTACGTTTTTGCTGCGCTGGCTGTTATGACCAAAGGGTTAATTGGGGCTGTCTTTCCTGCTTTAATTGTTCTAATCTGGACTGTCGTTTTTAATGAATGGCGCAATATAAAAACCTATAGAATAATAAGTGGCTTATTTCTTTTCCTGTTAATTGCCTTGCCATGGCACATTTTAGTCCAAATAAAAAACCCGGAATTCTTTAGATTTTATTTTATTGATGAACACTTTTTACGCTATTCCACTGGCTATGCTGGCCGTTCAAAACCTTGGTGGTTTTTGCCAGCCTTGCTGCTTGGTGGATTATATCCCTGGATGGTGTTTTTACCGCAAACAATTATGAATTCCATACCCAAGCACTTCAATCAATGGCAGCAAAATAAACCAACAATATTTTTAGTAATTTGGGCGCTAACAATTTACGCGTTCTACACTTTTTCTAACTCACAACTAATACCCTACATTTTGCCCGTGTTCCCGCCAATAGCACTGTTAATTGGAAATTATCTTGCAACTTATTGGCAAAGCAACCAGCATCGGCCTATAACTATCGGCTTCAATGTATTACTTACTTTAAATATCGCATTAGGGATTGGCGCCATCGCCGCCATCTTTACTCTTAACTTTAGCGACCACACAATTACAAAACAAAATCTTTATATTGCTGCTGCTTGTGTGATTATCGGCGGCGTTATAAGCATAATAGCCTACCGACGTCGCGGATTGGCTTGGGGATTCACCACATTGACATTGGCTGTGTCTATTTTGTGGTTATATCTCAGCCCGATCATCACAACTATCAACAAACAATCAATTAAACCGTTAATTATTACTTTGCAACAAAAACTAAAACCCGATGAAGAAGTAATTTCCTATGGCCATTACTACCAAGATCTGCCGTTTTACTTACAGCGGATCATTACCGTTGCTAACTTTGCCAACGAGTTAACTTTTGGGATGCGACATCAAGACACAAAAGCATGGATGATTGACACTAAAACCTTCTGGGAGCGCTGGAATAGCAATAAACGTGTATATTTAATCACCGACACAGACAGCTATCGTGCTCTGCAACCAGTCGCTTCAGACAGAATGCACATGGTGGGTAAATACTTGGATGATGTACTGTTAGTTAACATAAAATAATTCTAATCAACTTTAACATTTATGAACATTACAATATTTACCTTAATTTTACTTGCTGTGGTTTTTAATACCGTAGCCCAACTGGTTTTTAAAATAGGTATGGGACAAATTGGTACATTTATTTTTCACTGGTCAAACTTCATTCCTATAATTTTAAAAGTTATTGCTTCTCCATGGATTATTATAGGAATATTTATTTATGTTGGCAGTGTGGGGGTGTGGTTAATGGTTCTTTCACGCACACAAGTAAGCATTGCATATCCATTATCCAGCCTTGCCTATGTTACAAGTGCGATTGCGGCTTATTATTTATTAGGTGAAGATTTATCCATAATAAGAATTGTGGGAATTGCTGTAATATTGCTCGGCGTTTATATGGTGGCGAGGAGTTAACCTATAAACTCTGCCGACGAAGCAGCGCATCATATGCATCCGAGGCGATATTGTTTTGGGGCGCTATGAGACATGGATGTCAAATGCGAGCCCACATGGAAGTGCATTCACGGCGTCCCTAAAACAATATCGTCGAACGGTGCACATAGATGTGTGATCTAATATAAATTTTAAATCATAAGGCTAAAATATGACAGATGAATTCTTAAAATTTGCAGCTCCAGCGATCAACCAAACAACCATTGATGAGGTGGTAGATTGCCTAAAATCAGGATGGCTTGCAACTGGCCCAAGAGTTAAACGCTTTGAAGAAGCTCTAGAAAAATATTTTGAATCGCCACACGTACTTGCACTTACCTCGGGCACTGCAGCTCTGTACCTTACGCTAAAAAGTTTTGGTCTAAAACCGGGAGACGAAGTAATCACAACCCCAATGACTTTTATTGCAAGTCTGAACACTATTGTCCATGCAGGCGCCAAACCAGTGTTAGTTGATGTCGATTTAAAAACTCGTAATATTGATGTTACTAAAATTGAAAGCACAATTACCCCCAATACCAAAGCCATCCTTCCGGTACACTTTGCCGGCATCCCGGTTGATCTCGACCCATTGTATGCGATTGCGAAAAAATACAATTTACGCGTGCTTGAAGATTCCGCGCACGCAATCGGCTCACACTACAAAGGAAAGATTATTGGAAGTTTTGGCGACACTCAAGCCTTCAGTTTCCACCCCAACAAAGTCATGACCACTGGAGAAGGCGGCTGCATCTCTACCCGTGATGACAAACTGGCACAAGAAGTTAAAATTCAACGCTTTCACGGCATTGATCGTGAGGCGTTTAACCGCCATGAAAAAGGCGGCAGTCAAGATTACGATGTCATCCAACCAGGCTATAAATATAATATGCTCGATTTACAAGCGGCAATTGGCATTCATCAGTTAGAAGAGCTAGAAAGCTTTATTGCCAAGCGCCAACTATTGGTTGATCGTTATAATGAAAAACTAGCTGGCTGGCCAGAGCTAACTCTACCGCAACTACCAAATTATGATTGCCGTGTTTCCTGGTATCTCTACGCGCCGTTAATTAATACCGAAATCGCTAATATGGATCGCAATACGTTTATGGAGCATATGAAAGAACACAACATCGGCACTGGCTACCACCATCACGCCGCACATTTATATACTTATTATCAACAGACTTACGGCTATAAACGCGGGCAATTTCCTAACGCAGAAATAATTTCCGATCGAATTGTATCTCTGCCACTTTTCGCTACAATGACACTAAACGATCAAGATCGCGTAATTGCAGCGATGAAAAAAACTTTTAAGAGGTAAACCATGAAACCATACATCAGCGTCGTCATCCCCGTTTACAACGAAGCGGGAAATCTAGAAAATTTATTTGCGCGCCTAACTGCCACCCTGGACAAGCTAAACAAAACCTATGAAATTATCTTTACCAATGATGGAAGCAAAGATACCTCAATGAAAGTTTTGACAGAACTTTACAACCGCCGCCCCACCCAAGTCCGCGTCATAGATTTTCGCCGCAATTTTGGCCAACACATGGCTGTGATTGCCGGGTTTGAGTTATCACAAGGCAATATAGTAGTAACCTTAGATTCTGATCTACAAAACCCCCCAGAAGAAATCCCAAAATTGCTCGAACTAATGGAAAAAGGACACGACCTAGTAAGTGGAGTGCGCCTGTATGAGCGCAAAGACAGCTGGTTTCGCCGCAATGTGTCGATTTTAGTTAATAAAGCACGCGCCCTAATCACTAACCTCAACATGACCGATCACGGCTGCATGTTACGAGCTTACAGCAGAAACGTTATCGACCTGATTATTGCTGGCAAAGAATCCAATATTTTTATACCTGCACTAGCACATACTTATGCCACTAACCCAGCTGAGGTTAAAGTTGATCATGCGGCTCGTTTTGAGGGCCAATCTAAATATCGCTTATATGATCTTATCCGCCTGAATTTCGATTTAATGACCGGATATTCCTTAATACCCCTGCAAATTTTCACCCTATTCGGCCTAGGAATTTCCTTCCTAAGCATAGTTTTTGTTGCCTTTTTATTCATTCGTCGTTTAATTATCGGTCCGGAAGCTGAAGGCACATTCACCTTATTCGCTATTTTATTTTTCTTAATTGGTGTGATATTAATGGGGCTTGGCATTATGGGCGAATATATCGGTCGCATTTATAAAGAAGTACAACACCGTCCACGATTTGCAGTTAAAACAGTTCTAGGAGCAAAAACAGATGAAAACAGTCCTTATCCTTGGCATTAATGGTTTCATTGGCAACCAATTAACCAAAAAAATTCTAGCAGACACCGACTGGGAAGTTTATGGCATGGATCTTGCCGCTAACAAACTTGAGCACAGTCTCGACAACCCTCGCCTACACTTCACCAAAGGGGATATTACTACTAATCAGGAATGGATTACTGATCATATTAAAAAGTGTGATGTAATTTTACCTTTGGTTGCAATTGCCACTCCTGCCACCTACGTTACTGATCCATTGCGCGTATTTGAACTCGATTTCGAAGCCAATTTACCAACCGTCCGCCAGTGCGTGCAATTTAAAAAACACCTGGTATTCCCATCCACCTCGGAAGTATACGGCATGAGTCCGGACGCAGAATTTGACGAAGAAACCAGCCCCCTGATGCAAGGCCCAATCAACAAAGAACGCTGGATTTACTCTTGTTCTAAGCAATTGATGGATCGAATAATTTACGCCTATGGCAATCATTCTGATTTAAAATTCACTTTGTTCCGCCCATTTAATTGGATTGGACCAACCCAAGACGACATTCATAACTTACCCAAAGGGGGAGTACGCCTCATAACCCAACTCATCAGCAACATCTTTTACGGCAAAGACTTTCAGTTGGTTGATGGAGGCGAGCAAAAACGTAGCTTCACCTATATTGATGATGCAATCGAAGCATTAGTAAAAGTTATCGACAATAAAGATAGGTGTGTCGAAGGCAAAATCATCAACATCGGCAACCCCAAAAATAACGCTTCAATCCGCGAAGTTGCTGAAAAAATATTGGAGCTAGCCAAAAAATATCCGAAATATCAAGCCCAGGTTGAAAAAATTAAAATCGTCAATACACAATCAAATACTTACTATGGTAGCGGCTATCAGGACGTTCAAAACCGCGTCCCATCAATTAAACGCGCGCGGGAAATTTTAGGCTGGGAACCAAAAACTGATTTAGAAGCGGCGCTAGAAAAAACTATGGATTATTATTTAAAGTAATTCTTACCCCATGACAACACTCGCAATTAAAATTGATGTAGACACAGAAATTGGCACGCGCATTGGCACCCCAAATTTAATGGTCATGCTCAAAGACCTGCAAGTTCCCGCAACTTTTTACTTATCACTTGGCCCGGACAACACCGGCCGCGCCATCAAACGAATCTTCCGCAAAGGCTTCTTTAAAAAATGCGCCCGCACGAGCGTCATCAGCACCTATGGCCTTCGTACTTTGCTAAATGGAGTATTGCTCCCAGGGCCACACATCGGCAAAAAACACGAAATGCTCCTTCGCACGATCAAAGAACAAGGCTTTGATGTTGGCATTCACACCTACGACCATCAAAAATGGCAAGATGGTGTGGCGCTAATGCCACAAGAAAAAATTGCGGCGGAATTTCAAAAAGCATTGGACGAATTTCAACGCATTTTTGGTCAGCCGGCCACGACCGCAGCCGCTCCAGGCTGGCAAGCCAACGAAAAAACCCTAGAGATTTATGACCAAGCCAATTTTATTTATGCCAGCGACTGCCGCGGCACATCGCCATTTTTCCCCAAGGTTGGCGATAAAATTTATAAAACTCTGCAAATTCCAACCACCCTACCCACCCTAGATGAGCTTTTGGGACGACCGGAATTCCCTCAAGAAAAAATTATTGGTCATTATTTATCGTTATTAAAATCAGATGTGCCGAACGTTTTGACGATTCATTCTGAACTTGAAGGCATGAAATACGCAACTTGGTTTCGTGCATTTTTGCTTGAACTAGAAAAACAAAATGTCCAATTTACAACTTTAAGCGAAATTGCAAAATCCTGTGACTTTCCTGTTTGCGAATTAATTCAAAAAGAAGTTGAAGGCCGCTCCGGTAAGCTTGCTTGGCAAGACAACCAATAAGCAATTATTTAAACTAGCGCAGAACATACCAAAGAACTGAAATTCAGAGGACTAATTTTTTAGAAATGGATTCTAATCTTCTTCCCTATCATCTTGCATAATGGGGATATTTTTAAGGCGAGACTCGTTAACACGGTCACGAATTTGCTTACCTGGTTTGAAGTGAGGCGCATATTTTGGCATGGTTACTACTTTTTCACCAGTGCGCGGATTATGAGCATTGCGAGACGGTCTGTGATGAAGCGAGAAGCTACCAAAACCACGAACTTCTATACGCTCCCCCTTGGCTAAAGCCACGCTCATACACTCTAAAATTTGATTGATACCCAACTCGATATCTTTTTCAGGTAATTGTTGAAATTTGCTTACAATACGCGCAATAAGTTCAGATTTAACCATATTAAAATCCTCTATACCTAATTGTGTTAATTTTCATCATTATACTTAAATTTAGTGCCAAGTCATCATTTCTATGATATTTTTTTATCATCAACTAAATTATTAATTATGGACATAGTGCTGCCACAAAAAAACAACTTTTTAAACCAAGAAAAATGTTATTACAATCCAAGGGTTATGAGAAATAAAATGACGAAAATTATCGTGCTTATTTGCATTAATATGTTAATCGCCACTAGCACTCTTGCCATTCAAACAACCAGACAAAACATTTATCAGCCACAATCAATATCTTTATCAGCGGTCGCAAATACACCCCAACCCTCTATTATTGCCCCACAACCAAAACAAACTACACCGCCCCAATTATCACAAGCAACGGTACCCAATACAGCAACCTCCCCACCAACAACCCCATCCTTGCCAGCACCTACTCAACCCCAACAGCCTTATATGGTCGAACTACAAGTAAGCGGCAATAGCGAAGAAGAACGCAAACAAAGCTTTACTGCGGCATTAGAGCAGGTTATAGCACAAAACAGCAAAGACCCAAAAATCACCACCCTCCCAACAATTAAAACAGCTCTTTCTAACCCTAGTGCTTATGTACAACGCTACACTTATGTGCCTCGCAATAATGCAACTGGCCAACCAATTTGGTTCTTGCAAATTCAGTTTAACCAAACAGCGGTAACACAACTTTTGCAACTGACACAAGCAGCACCACCCAAACCTATTGCCGACAAAAACCAAGCTTTAGTATGGTTAGTTAAGGATGTATCTGGCAATAAAATTATGGAAGATGAAAGCAGCAACGATATGATAGTGCCTGTTTTACAGAAAAACGCACAAACCTTTGGTTTGCCAATCCTGCTTCCTGTATCGGATCTACAAGAGGTCAATCGCATTAAAGCCGAGGACATATGTAATTTGAATGCTGCAGCAATTAAAGATGCTTCAAAACGCTATGGGACCAACACTATTGTTGCTGGTTGTATTAAACAGCCGGCCACAGGCAATGTTTGGACCAGCCAATGGATTTTGCTACGTGACAACAGAAGTGACAACTTCAACTTTACGGGCATAACTGCGAATGATGTAATTATGCAAGCGACACGCGCGCTGGCGCCAATTATTACAAATGCATCGCAACAATCAGCTAGCCAATCAAAAAAATTAACATTACGAATCACTAACGTTAACGATTTAAACCAATATAATGAGGTTGTAAGATATCTAACTACTTTCAGCCAGGTAGCTCAAGTTGATTTAGCCAAGCTTAATGCTACAGAGGTCGAATTAAGCATAAACACTATTGGCGACTCACAAGCATTATTAACAGCGCTGAATGCACAAACCAAATTAGTGCGCAATACTGACGTAACAACCTCCCCTACTGGAGTTGATTTAGATTACAAATGGGTTACTGCAAGCAATGAACAATCTCAAGCAATTAGCGCTAAACCTGTGCCTTAAAGACACAGCAAGTTTTGCTAATTTTTTTTCCAGCAAAAACAAACAATTAGCCGAGCTTTTAAGTGGTTTGTATAAAAACAACGCGGGGCATTTTATTTACTTTTGGGGCAAACAAAACGTTGGCAAAAGCCATTTGCTCAGTGCGTTGTGTCAGTCATTCAGTGATCATGGTTTAGCAGCCGCTTACCTGCCACTTGAAGATACAAAACAACTTAATCCACAAATGCTTGATGATCTGGAAAAACTAGACCTCCTTTGCATTGATGATTTGAATTTGATAGCCAATGATTCGGTTTGGGAAGAAAAAATCTTTCACTGTTTTAACAAAACAGTTGAAAATAACAAGCGCATAGTCATTACAGCCAATGCGGCGCCGCACGCTTTGGCTTTGGGCTTACCCGACTTAAAATCACGGATGTCTGCTGGATTAATTTTTGAAGTATCGGCCTTAACAGATCCAGAAAAAATCGAAGCACTAAAGTTGCGCGCCCAATTGCGAGGGCTAGAGCTCAACGATGTAGTAGCGCAATTTTTATTAAATAACTATGCGCGAGACACAAAAAGCTTATTTGCAACGCTCGATAAATTAGATAAAGCCGCCCTTGCCGCACAAAGAAAATTGACTATACCGTTTGTAAAAAGTATTTTAGAAATCTCTAATTTATGAGGTAGCTAGACATGCAAAAAAAACATCGATCAATTTACACAACTGCAGATTTGCTTGCTGGTAAAATCCCGGTCGATTCGGCTGTTACAGTTCATGGTTGGGTCCGCACACGTCGCGACTCTAAAGCTGGAGTTTCATTCATAGCCATAAGTGATGGCTCTGGATTTAAACCGTTACAAGTAGTTGCAGCTAATACGCTCACAAATTATCAAAACGAAATTTTAAAGTTAACCGCCGGTTGCTCGATAATTGTCACTGGAAAACTAATCGCGTCCCCGGCTGAAGGCCAACCTGTTGAACTACAAGCAGAAAATATTGAAGTTGTGGGTTGGGTTGAAGATCCAGACACCTACCCTATTTCGCCAAAGTATCACACTGTAGAATACTTGCGCGAATATGCCCATTTACGTCCACGCACCAACATTATCAGCGCCGTCACTCGTGTTCGCCACTGCCTTTCGATGGCAATTCACCGCTTTTTGCATGAACGCGGTTTTTACTGGATTCATACGCCAATTATAACCTCAAGCGACTGCGAAGGCGCAGGTCAACTCTTACGCGTAACCACTTTGGATTTAGCCAACATTCCTTTCACACCAGATAAAAAAGTCGACTTTGACAAGGATTTTTTCGGTCGCGAAGCATTTTTAACAGTCTCTGGCCAATTAAACGTTGAATCTTACTGCGAAGCTTTAACTAAAGTTTACACTTTCGGACCAACCTTTCGTGCTGAAAACTCAAACACCAGCAGACATTTAGCCGAATTTTGGATGGTTGAACCAGAAATCGCCTTTGCTGACCTAAAAGTTGACGCTGATTTAGCTGCAGACATGATCCGTTATCTTGCCAAAGTCGTACTTGAAGAGTGTAAAGACGACATGGCGTTTTTTGCCGAACGCGTTGATAAAGACTGCATTGCACGTTTAGAAAAAATCGTCCAAAGCGACTTTGTTTACATGGATTACACCGATGCAATTACTCTTTTACAAAAAGCCAATAAAGATTTTGCTTTCCCTGTTAAGTGGGGCGTAGATTTGCAAACCGAACATGAACGTTATTTAGCTGAAGAACTGATTAATGGCCCTTTAGTTCTAATGAATTATCCCAAGGAAATAAAGAGCTTTTACATGCGGGTCAACGATGATGAAAAAACTGTCGCGGCGATGGATGTTTTGGTCCCAGGGGTTGGCGAAATAATTGGCGGCAGTCAGCGCGAAGAGCGTTACGACGTTTTGTGCAGACGCATGGATGAACTAGGTTTGAACAAAGAAACTTACAAATGGTATTTGGATTTACGCCGCTATGGCACTGTTCCTCACGCTGGCTTTGGCTTAGGGCTTGAAAGAATAATCATGTACGTAACTGGCATCCAAAATATTCGCGATACTATTCCCTTCCCACGAGCACCACGGCATGCTGATTATTAAAAAACATATGAATAAATTTTTTATTTCGATTTTAATTTTGGTTTTTCCTCTTATTGGCTATGGACTAACTTTTGACCTACCCAAACACGGATATACTCTGGTTGGTGAGGCAAAAACCGCGCAAATAAGGTCTGGCGACGAAAATTTTTCTGATATTGCTGAAAAATTTAGCGTTGGGTATTACGAAATATTCGAGGCTAACCCAGGCATTAACCCAGATAACCCGGCAATTGGCACAGTCTTAGTAATACCAACTCAATATATTCTACCTCTGGAACTAAAATCAAACACCATGGTAATCAACCTGGCTGAAATGCGACTTTATTACCAACCCAAAAATACAAATAAAATCCACATTTATCCAATCGGGATTGGCAAAGAAGACTGGGAAACCCCAACGGGAGAGATGACAATAGTCAATAAAATCAAAAACCCAACTTGGGTGGTGCCAGAATCGATATATAAATTCCGCCAGTCAATTGGCGATAAAGTTCCTCGCTCCATTCCGCCTGGCCCAGACAACCCATTGGGTCATTATGCTCTGCGATTATCGCAACAAAAATATTTAATCCACGGCACTAATTTGCCTTCGGGTGTTGGCCGCAGAAGTACGGCCGGGTGTATTCGCTTATATGAGCCGGACATTAAACAACTATACAACATGGTTGATATCGGTACGCGCGTAGTTATCATAAATAAACCTTACAAAGCCGGATGGTCGGGTAAAAAACTCTACTTAGAAGCGCATATGCCCTTATTAGAGCAACGCATTGAAATGGGCGAAAGCGTTAAACCGGTTTTCGATGTTATAACCGCAACTACCAAAAACCACAAAATTATCGTGGACTGGGTTAAAGCAGCCAAGATTGCACGCGAGCATTTAACTTTACCTAGAGCACTAAATTAACTCGCAATAGCCCTGCGTTTTAAAGGTGTGAGACAAAATGAAAAAACTAATAAAAGGCATAATTGACTTTAGAAAAAATTCTCGATCAGAATATCGCTCAAAATTCTCAAAACTAGCGTTACAGCAATCTCCGGACGCTCTTTTTGTTGCGTGTTGTGATAGCAGAGTGGTGCCTAATGTTTTTGCATCAAGCGATCCTGGCGATTTATTTGTGCTCCGCAATATAGGAAATTTAATTCCGCCATGCTGCTGCAGTTCTCGATGCGGTCATGCAACAGACATTTCTGTTGCCGCTACTATAGAATTTTCTCTGCT
Organism: uncultured Coxiellaceae bacterium; assembly: GCA_964565935.1. Classification (GTDB taxonomy): domain Bacteria; phylum Pseudomonadota; class Gammaproteobacteria; order UBA9339; family UBA9339; genus JBAXAM01. The sequence goes on along the minus strand of CAZMGW010000002.1, from coordinate 2,218 downwards.
TAGCCTAAATGTGCAAGACATAATAATTTGCGGCCACTCAGAGTGTGGCGCCATGCAAACTCTTATAGAAAACGACTCTAAAAATACTAATTTGCTCCCCAACCTAAACGCCTGGCTGGAACACGCAGCGCCTTCATACAAAAGATTTAAAAACACTTCTTTAGAAAACAGCTCTCTTCCTCCTTGCGATTTGTTATCAAGAATCAATGTTCTGCAGCAGCTGGATCACTTAAAAACATATCCTTCGATCATGGAACGTCTGCAAAAAAACAGCCTTAGATTACACGGATGGTGGTTCGATCTAGCAAGCGCTGATGTTTATCACTACGACCAACAAACCGGTGAATTTGTTTTGATTGATGAAACAGAAGCAAACAACGCATTAGATACTTTTTCCTAATTTGCTTAGAAGTGCTTCTTGATTATCTTAGCGTATGTCCCATCAGCTTTCATTTCTGATAAAGCACGATCAATCTCTTTTACAAGCGTAATGTTGTCTTTTGCTACTGCGATGGCATATTGTTGTTTTATTAAGCTCAAATGCTTTGCCGGCAACCCAATCAAACGATATTGCTCTTTACCCCCATGATCCAAGCGCCAATGTTTTAATACGAGCTCATCGTCAATAACAGCATCAACTTTACCATCTTTTAATGCTTGGCAAGAATCATGCCCCGTGGGAAAAGTTTGAATTTTTACAGTTTTGCCATACATTTTCTCTATATATGGGATATAACTTGTACCAGCTTCGACTCCAATTGTTTTGCCTTTAATCTCAATGTGGGCAGCATTAAAGGTGGAGTTTTTAGCAGCCATTAGCTTTGCTGTGCTTGAGAGGTAAACATCGCTAAAAGCGATCTCCTTTTTACGCTCTTCAGTGACAGTTATAGCACCGATCCAAGCGTCATACTTTCCCGCTTTCAATAACGGGATCATATTACCCGTTGGCTCATCACGAAAAGTGCACTGAGCTTTGAGCCTTTTGCATATTTCTTTTGCAATATCAACATCAAACCCATCTAATTCTTTGTCAGCATGAGTTGCAGAAAAAGGAGCATACGTCGCCTCTAAAGCGAATCTAATGGTTTTTATTTTTGCATAAGAAATATTGCTGATTAGCAACAGTGCTGAAACACAACTCAAAAGCAGATTTTTTTTGTTCATAAATAGTAAATGCTGTATTACTTTCTTGGCGGCATTATAAATGATTCTTATTAATTAGGCGAGAGATGCCGAAAAGCCGAATTGACTCAAATTAAATGTTACCGTAGAGGAGGCTAAAAAGATTTTATCTATCGGTTTGGATAGGTAATGCTTTTATACAACACCAAAATCGTTTAAAATCACTTTTATTTTATAAGAGATCTAGTATGAGTTTAAAATCAGATACTTGGATTCGAAAAATGGCCCAAGAACAAAGGATGATTGAGCCCTTTGTTGCCAAACAAACAAAAACAAGCACGGGACAACCGGTAATCTCTTATGGCTTGTCTAGTTACGGCTACGACGTACGCTCCGCAGATGAATTTAAAATTTTCACCAACATCAATTCAGCCATCGTCGACCCCAAAAATTTTGACCCAACCAGCTTTGTCGACGTTAAAACCGATGTTTGCATTATCCCACCGAATTCATTTGTACTTGCACGCACGGTCGAATACTTTCGCATTCCGCGGAATGTGCTGGTAATTTGTCTTGGCAAGTCAACTTATGCGCGTTGTGGGATTATTGTTAATGTCACTCCGCTTGAACCTGAATGGGAGGGGCACATTACGCTTGAGTTCTCCAACACCACTAACCTTCCGGCAAAAATTTATGCCGATGAAGGTGTGGCACAGCTCATATTTTTTGAGTCTAGTGAACCGTGCGAGGTCTCTTACAAAGACCGCAGTGGTAAGTATCAGGGGCAAAAAGGGGTGACTTTACCCAAAGCATAAAACCATTTCGCTCCTTTGGAGCTTGGGGTTGTTCTTTGCATCATACCCAGCCCTGCGACTCGCAAACAACGCGAGTCTTAGGCTGGGCTGGTGAAGCCTTTTGCTCCTACGGAGCGGAATTTATTTTTTTGATTATAGGCAGACTGTTTGAGAAATTCGGCCCCTACGGAACAGAATTAAAAATTTTTAATCGCTCAGATTTCAAGTGAGAAACGGCCAAAGCGGCGAGGGATTGGGTGGTGCTCTTTGCAAGCGATTCCAGCTTCCATGCCTTGATGTTA
>CAZMGW010000001.1:0-85272 GCA_964565935.1 uncultured Coxiellaceae bacterium | reverse complement strand
AGAGCTCGCGCTTCTCCCCCTTGGGAATTCCCCATGGCTTTGTTCACGCGGCAAGCCGCGTGGAATATATTTTAACTGTTTGACTTTGCCCGGGGAATAAATCCCGGGCTCGATCAAGGGGATAAGCTCGTGCTAACCCCTATGGCTTTGCCTCCGTGGCAAGTGGTAGGAATGAATTTTAATGTTAATGGTGGATTATGTTACGACTAAAAAAATTATTATTTTGTGGTGTTTTGATGTTTGTTTGTTCAGCTGCATGTGCAGACGAGTTTATTATTCATAAGATCCGTGTTAGTGGGTTGCAGCGTATTAGTTTAGGAACAGTACTTAGTTATTTGCCAGTTAAAGAAGGTGATCGTATCGATTCCTCGCAAACCGTATATATTATTCGTGATCTTTATAAGACTAATTTTTTTAGTAATGTTGATTTAAAACGTGTTAATAACGATCTTTTAATTAATGTGGTCGAACGAGCAGTGATAGGTTCAATAAAGGTTTCTGGTAATAATAAAATTACCAAAAAACAAATGTCAGATGTTTTAAAAAACGTAGGGCTTACCGAAGGACAGGCATTAGATCAGGCGCTTTTAAATGGAGTTGTTAAGGCTCTAGTTCAGCAATATTATAATTTGGGTTTGTATGACGCTAAGATTAATACCAGCATTATACCGCAAGAGCGTAACCGTGTAGCGGTTGCGATTAATATCAAAGAGGGTCCGGTTGCAAAAATCAGATCCATTAAAATTGTTGGTAATAAAATTGCTAGTGAAAAAACCTTGCTTAAAGAATTTTCTTTAACTACCCCAAAGCTTTGGAGCTTTTTTACTCATTCTGATCAATATTCCAAAGAGAAGTTAGATGCTGATTTGGAAAAGTTGCGTTCTTATTATATGGATCGTGGCTACTTACATTTTAAGATAGATTCAACCAAGGTTGCGATTACTCCCGACAAAAAGAGTATTTATATTACAATTACTGTTGTTGAGGGAGTGCCATACAAAATTAAAGGGTTTGGTTTGGATGGAAATTTAATAGGCAAGCGTGCTGAAATACTAAAGTTAATTACGCTTAAGTCCGGCGATGTTTTTTCGCGCAAAGCTATTATTGATATTCAGTCTAACATAAGTTTGTTTTTAGGCGATTATGGTTACGGTATGCCCGATATTAGGGTAGAGCCAATAATTGATGATGGTAGTAAGCAAATATTTATCAAGTTTGTGGTTGATACGGGTCCTCGTGTTTATGTTAGGAGGATTAATTTTAGTGGGAATACAAAAACTCATGATGAGGTGTTACGGCGTGAGATGCGATTGCAAGAAGGATCTATGTTTTCTTTATCCAAGATTGAAGGATCAAAACGTCGATTGGCAAATTTAAGCTATTTGAAGGATATTGATTATAAAACCACCCCAGTGCCAGGTAGTCCTGATCAGGTAGATTTGACTTACAATGTCACGGAAGTTTCAGCTATTTCCGCCGCTGTTCAAGGTGGTTATTCCGACTCTGATGGGTTCCTTTATGGTGCTAGCATAAATGATTCGAACGTTTTTGGTACCGGCAAAACAGCTTCTGTTAGGTTTGATAATAGTAAAGTCAATCAATCTTACAGTTTGGGTTATTTTGATCCATATTTTACAGTTAATGCGGTTAGTCTTTCATTGAAAGCTTATTTGCAAAAAAGCAACCTAAGTAAAGTACAAGACGTGACTACATATTCGACGAATATTTATGGGGCTTTGGCTACTTTTGGTATTCCATTGTCAGATTATGATGATATCACCTTGGGTCTTGGTGTTGAGCATATTAAAATTAAAGTGCCTTCTACAGGTGTTGGAGCGCAGGTTAGCGATTTCTTAACACAATATGGCTCAGTCTTTAATCAGTTCAAGGTGGTCGCTGGATGGAGCCATAGTAATTTTGACAGAGCAATTTTTCCTACCAAGGGATTTTCGCAAGGTATCAATATAGAAGGTTATGGGCCTCTTAATAAAGATAGTCTTAGTTTTTATAAGGCTAGTTACGAGACCTTCTGGTATCAGCCCCTGGTTAAAGGATTTATTTTTCATACAACTACCGATATAGGTTATGGTAAAGGTTTTGGTAGACCAAAAGATCTTCCATTTTTCAAAAACTTTTTTGCAGGCGGTATAGGTTCGGTGCGTGGTTTTGATGCTGGTAGTTTGGGCGTTTTTGATGAGTATAATCATGCCTTAGGGGGTAATGTTATTACCACAGCCAGCGCTAGCATTATTATACCCGCGCCAATGAAAGACACTATACGTCCTAGTATTTTTGTTGACATAGGTAATGTTTATAATAACAAATTTAAGCCAGGCGAGCTTAGAAGCTCGTGTGGTGTGCAGCTTGAATGGCATACACCGTTGGTGCCAATATTGTTTAGTTTGGCAACGCCAATTCGTAAAAAGAGTGGAGATCACATAGAAGTGTTCCAGTTTACTTTGGCATTTAGTACTTAGAAAAATATTTGATCAATATTTTTAGGGAAGTTAATGTGCAAAATGGTTTTACTTGCTAGTTATTTGATCTGTATGTTGTTTTTTTTGGGGTTTTTGCGGTTATAGTGCAAAATAATATTTATAAAAGACCACGAAAGATATAAAAGGTTTGTATGGCCAATGGTGAGTACACGTTACAAGAATTAGCAGTATTTTTATCGGCAGAGCTTAAAGGTGATCCCAATTGCCGTATTACTGGTATAGGTTCGCTAGATCAAGCCTTTTCTGGTCAAATAAGTTTTCTTAAAGATCCCCATTATTTTAAATATTTGGCTACTACAAAAGCCTCGGCTGTTATTGTTAAACCAGAACATGTTAATGATTCTGCAAATTTCATTATTGCGAACGATCCTTACCTGGCGTATGCCAAAATTTCTGTGCTTTTCAATGACGCGCCAAAGGCCGCCCCTGGTATTCACCCAACTGTTTTGTTTGGAGAAGGATGTGAAATTGGTTCGAACGTTAGTATTGGGCCGTATTGTGTTATTGGACGCAAAGTAAAAATTGGTGAAAACGCACAAATTGAAGCTGGTTGTGTTATTGGTGATGATGTTGTGATTGGTGAAAAGACAAGATTATATCCAAGAGTTGTTTTGTACCATAAAGTCAAAATCGGTAAGTGTGTTTTATTGCATAGTGGTGTGGTGATTGGTTCCGATGGCTTTGGTAATGCCAATGAAAAAGGAGTGTGGCATAAGATTTATCAGCTTGGTACGGTATTAATTGGCGACGATGTTGAGGTCGGTGCGAATACTACCATTGACCGTGGTGCCATTGGCGACACTATTATTGAAGATGGGGTTAAGTTAGATAACCAAATACAAATAGGCCATAATGTACATATTGGAGCGCATACGGCTATTGCTGGATGTGTGGGTATTGCCGGAAGCACTAAGATAGGTCGTTATTGTATGATTGGAGGGGGAGTTGGTATTACCGGTCATATTGAAATTACCGATGGCGTGATTATAAGCGGTAAATCAGCTGTGGGTAAATCAATTACTAAGCCCGGAATGTATGCATCAAGTATTCCAGTCATGCCATATCGTATTTGGGCAAGAGTTTTAGTAAGGTTGGCACAACTTGAAGATATGGTCCACCGTTTAAACGTATTGGAGAAGAAGATATGAGCCTAATGAATGTTCAGCAAATTAGGGAATCTATGCCGCACCGATATCCATTTATGTTGGTAGATAGGGTGCTTGAGTGCGAGTCTGGCAAATCAATTCATGCCATAAAAAATGTTAGCTGTAATGAAGATTTTTTTAATGGGCATTTTCCACAGAGGCCGGTTATGCCTGGAGTGTTAATGGTTGAAGCCTTGGCGCAAGCGGCTGGTTTATTGATAGTTCACACGTATCCCAGTGAAAAAGACTATTGGTATTATTTTGCTGGTCTTGACAATGTGCGTTTTAAGCGCGTAGTTGAGCCGGGAGACCAGTTGCATTTACATGTTGAAGTAAAGAAACAGCGTCGCGAGCTTTGGGTTTTCGATGCTAAGGTTATGGTTGATGGTGCATTGGTTTGTAGTGCAGAATTATTGCTTGCCAAGGGAGAACCAAAATGATTGACCAACGCGCTATTGTTGATAAAGGCGCCAAAATTGCTTCCAATGTAAAAATTGGGCCATATGCAATTATTGGCAAGTATGTTGAAATTGGTGAAGGCTCATGGGTTGGTCCGCATGCAGTGATTGATGGCCAGACTAAAATTGGAAAGAATAATCATATTTTTCAAATGGCTTCTATTGGGTCTATTCCGCAGGATAAGAAGTACCATGGTGAAGATACTACCCTAGAAATCGGTGATAATAATACTTTTCGTGAGTTTTGTACGATAAATTTAGGTACGACGCAGGGTGGTGGTGCAACCAAGATCGGTAACAATAATCTGTTTATGAATTATGTGCACATTGCGCATGATTGTATTGTTGGTAATGATACGGTTTTTTCTAATAATGCTTCACTAGCTGGGCACGTGATTGTTGGTGATTACGCTATTTTTGGCGGTTTTGTTAAAGTCGCACAGTTTGTTAGGATCGGGGCTTATAGTTTCTTTATTGGTGGTGCTGATATCGGTAAAGATATTTTACCTTATGTTATTGCTGGTGGAAACTTGGATACGGCTAAGCTTTACGGTTTGAATTTGATTGGATTAAAGCGCCATGGTTTTTCCGAGCAGACATTAGTGCATTTAAAAGACGCCTATAATATTATCTTGCGTAAGAAATTAACAGTGGCACAAGCAATTCCTGAGCTTGAATCAATGCTGCGAGTTTGTCCCGAAGCGCAGTTATTTATTGATATACTTAAACAAAGCGAGCGTGGGATTTTGCGAATCAGATAAGTATTTATTGTAGGTTTGCCATTTCAATAACTAACTGAGCAATATTTTTATGTGTGTTGGTTTTTAGAGAGCTTTTTATTGCGGTTAAATTGTCTATCATTTCTTCGCGGTAATGCGAGTCATTCAATATTTTACCTATTTCTTTAGCAATATTTTCTGGGGTCGCGTCCTGTTGTAATAATTCTTGTACAATTTTTCTGCCGGCCAAGATATTGCATAGCCCTATGCAGGGGATTTTTATTACAAGTTTTGCTACTTGGTATTCCAGCCACGAGGTTTTATAAATAAGTACTAGTGGAATTGCCATGATTGCAATTTCTAAAGTTACCGTCCCAGAAGCGGCAATGATCGCATCGCATACTTGCATTACATCATAATTTTGGTCTTTAATTACGCGCACTTCAACTGAACTAGAGTGTAAAAATGGCTGTAACTCATTGATAGTAATAGAGCTTGCTTGAGGCAATATAAATTGTAGACTGGGGTTTTGGTTTTTTAATAATTTGGTTGCCTCAAGCATGATCGGTAGAAGACGCTTGATTTCGCTTTTACGGCTACCAGGGAACAACCCGATTGTTTTGCAATTTGGGTCTAAGTTAAAAGCTTGTTGTGCTGTCGCGCGAGTTAATTTGGGTTTGACGATTTCAAGCAAGGGGTTCCCGACAAAAGTTACTGGGACTTGCCATTTTTTATAAAAATCAACTTCAAATGGGAAAATAACCGCCATCATGTCGACGTATTTTTTTATAATTGCTACACGCCCTTGATTCCACGCCCAAACCTTTGGACTGATGAAATATAAAACCTTAATCCCGGTTTTTTTGGCGACCTTTGCCAAACGCAAGTTAAACCCTGGATAATCAACGAGGATTAGGAGGTCTGGTTTGTTTTGGCGAAGAGCATTTTCCATGATCTGGAAGGCTTGGTGGATTTTTGCAAACTTAGTGACTATTTCAAGCAAACCAATAATGCTCAAATCATTTGCATCAACGATTATATCGACTCCGGCATTTCGCATTAAATTTGCTCCCATGCCATAAAATCGGACATTGGGTGCAATTCGCTTCACTTTTTGGACTAGATTAGCAGCATGCATATCACCAGATGCTTCGCCGGCAGAAATCATGATGTTTTTTTCTTGCATATTATTTTTATCCTAAATCCAGCCAGCGCCAATTTGCACAACATGCTGGTTAAGCCAGGTGATTTGTTCGCTTTGGTTGATAAGAATACCAAATGGCAACTTGTGCTCTATAACAAATTGTGTTAGTGCTGTTAATTGTTTAGGTGGTATTATAGTAGCGCATTTTATTTCAATTGGCAGTAATCCGAATGGCCCATCTAATAAAAGATCAATTTCTGCTCCACCTCTAGTGCGATAATAGTAAGCTTGCCAATTAGTTACAGTGGTTGCTTGTAGTCCCTTTATGAGCTCTTCCGTAATAAATGCTTCAAAAGACTGACCGCGAATCGGATCATTATAGAGCGCTTCTTGGTTGTCAATGCGCAAAAAATTATGTAACAACCCTGAGTCGCGCATAAAACCCCTGCTCATTTTAATTACGGCCTTTATAATGTTGTGTTCAAAGCTGGGCAAATTACGCCAAATAAAGGTATCTTCGGCAATTTTTAAATATTCTCTGACCGAACCTTCACTGATTTCTAAGGTTCGAGCCAGGTTACTGCGGTTAATTATTGTTCCTGAGAGTTTGCTTAAAATATGTAAAAAATTGCGGAAGGCTATTTTGTTTAAACGTGGAAATAACTTGGCAATATCGCGATTAACATAAGTGCTGCGGTAATTTTCCATCCAGTTGTTGTAAAAATTCTTATTATTTTGGAGCATTGGTTCTGGATATCCGCCCTGTAACCAAATATGTTGCATTTCAGCAATTGAAATGGGCGGTTTTTTGCTGAGGTTCAGTTTTTCTTTAGTTAGTTTTGTTGAGAAAATATCATAGAAAGGACTTAATGGAAGTTGATAATATTCATTGGTTTTTAAAGTTCCAACTTCCACTATAGCAATTCTACCAGCTAAAGTTTCTGATATATGATCCAGTAGATCTAGGCTACTTGACCCAGTCAAAATAAACCTACCTTTTTGTTCTCTTTGAGAGTCGATAGCGCCGCGTAGACTGCGCAATAAATCAGGATACTCTTGAACCTCATCGAAAATTACATGTTGTTTATTTTGTTGTAGAAAAAATGCAGGATCGTAACTTATTCTGTCGTAATCCCTGGGGTTTTCTAAATCAAAATATTGCCAGTTGGGAGCGGCTTTTTTGGCTAAAGTAGTTTTGCCAACTTGACGTGCGCCAACAATTGCAATTATTGGAAACTGTTTAAGCAAAAGGTGGATTTTGGTTTCAAGATTTCTATTTATTGGTCGCATATTCGTACTCTGTGTACGAATATAGCAGGTATTTTTGCGATGTCAAACTTATTGTAAAATGAAGCACCTCGAGGCAAACTTAGAGAAAGAGAAGTTGTTAAAAAATTATGGAAAAAAACACAGAAATTATTAATTGGGCAAAAGAAAGCCTGGGGGCCAAGGGTTATATTCTAAATGGTTCGCCGGAGGTGGTTCAGGCTACGCCTTGGTCTAGCGTAACTAGATTTTCAACATCGAGCGGCCATGTCTATTTGAAACAAACTCCTCCAGGACTATCTTTAGAGCCAGTTATAACAAAAATCTTGCATGCGCAGTTCCATGCAAGTGTCCCCGAAGTTATAGCAATGAATAAAGATTTAGATTGTTTTTTAATGGAAGGCTGTGGTTTTTCGTTGCGCGAACTTCTAAAAAGTAATTTTCAGCCGGATCTGCTGTGCCAGGCGATTAAAGAATACACTTACATTCAAGCTGTAGTTGGAGAGCATTTAGACATGTTTTTTGAGCTTGGAGTGCCCGATTGGAGATTGGAAAAATTGCCACTTCTGTATGACGAATTAGTTGGTAAAGAGGATTTGTTGCAGGCAGATGGTATGACAACTGACGAACTTAGGTTGTTGCAGGAGTTGAGTTCTAAGTTATTGTCGATGTGTGATATTTTGTCTGGTTTTAAAATACCACCAACACTAGATCATTGTGATTTTCACGACGGCAATATTCTTATTGAACCAGATACTAAGAATATGACCATAATCGATTGGGGAGAGACGGTAATTACGCATCCATTTTTTTCTTTGATTACTTTTTTAAATACTGCGGTTCGGCATTACTCACTTAAAGAGGTGGATCAAGTTTATGTTGATTTGCAAGATGCATGTTTTGAGAATTGGCATGAATTATTATCGCAAGTGCGGTTAGTCGAGGCTATTTCGTTATCCAAGAAATTATGGCCAGTTTATGCGGCCCTTGGATTTTGTCGTTTAATGATGAGCTCTCAAGCCGAGGAGTTTAAATCTTTGTTTGGTAGGTTGTCGGGGTGTTTAAGAGGGTTTATTAAGGCAACTGAAGAATACGATGGTGTCACGGAGTGCTGTGTGATGGAATTTTTAAGTGACAAGATGGAAGTGGTTTTATTAAATAAAAGTCTTGAAAAACAGACTGTTGAGTTTTTGAATAAGCATGAAGAAACTTCGTTGTTTTTGCTCTCGAATTTAAAGAATTATGGGGCAACACTCACCGACGATACCTATTCAGGCAATTTTAAGTGCTTGTTAAAAAATAAAGAAATTGTTGCAGTATTCGCCTTAACAAGAATTGGCAATTTGCTGGTTCAAACCGATCATAAGGCTGATTACTCGGAAGTCATTGTTAATGCCTGCTTGAAGGAAAGTGTGTCATTTAGAGGCGTTATAAGTGATTGGGAAATAGCAAAACCGATTTGGGAATGTGCAAAACTACGCATACCGTTTTTTAAGGAAAATGTCTGTAAAAAAGAAATATTATTTAAATTGAGTATGGGCAACTTGGTTAACATTGAATCAAAACACACAATTGAATATCTAAAAGAATCTAATTATGCTGAGTGGAGCGCCTTACATAGAGTCCTCATGTCGGAACTAAAACTAAATTTGGACCAAGAGGATGCAGAGGCAGAGCGGAAGCGGTTTTTGCAAGACACAAATAATAAAAATTGGTTAGGTCTTTTTGTTGATGGGAGGTTGGTTTCGATCGCGGCTTATATTGCCCGTTTCGGAAATACAGGGCAGATAGGGAGTATATTTACCGCGTCTGATATGCGAAGACGAGGATTGATGAAAGAATTGATTGTGCAGCTATTATTGGATGGAAAAAATAACAAAAAGATGGAAAAGGTGATTTTATTTACAGATGAAAATAATTATGCGGCAATAGGGCTTTACGAAGGCCTTGGTTTTAAGCGTATTGGGTATTTTGGGTTGTTGTTTGGGGAGCACCAGAATTAATTAAACTTTAATTTTTTATGGTGGTAAGTACCCATGCTTAAAATCGCTTTGTTACAAATAAGTTCCCACGGTTTCGACCAAAAAGCCAATATGGAAAAAGGTGCAGAAGCTTGTGTGAAAGCTCGCAATACGGGCGCTGACATAGCTTTGTTTCCAGAGATGTGGAATATTGGCTATGCGCATTATGACCAGATGGCGCGCGGTTCTAAAAATCTCAAAAGTACTGCAAAAATTCGTAACTGGCAGCAGCAAGCCATAACAAACAAAAGTGAATTTATTTGTTATTACCAGAGGCTTGCCAAAAAACTAAATATGGCAATTGCAATTACTTATTTAGAAAAGCATGCTCCTGCGCCTAGAAATACCGTTTCGTTGATTGATCGACACGGTAAAATCGTATTGACTTATGCCAAAGTCCATACGTGCGATTTTTCATTGGAGGCGGCTTGTACTTCGGGTAACAAGTTTTCGGTATGTGAATTAGGCACCAAGAAGGGCAAAGTTAAAATTGGAGCAATGATTTGTTTTGATCGGGAGTTTCCAGAGAGTGCCCGGATTCTTATGCTCAAAGGAGCTGAAATTATTTTGACGCCGAATGCCTGTGAATTAGAGCAAAATCGTATAGCGCAAATCAGAACCAGAGCTTTTGAAAATATGGTTGGTATTGCTGTAGCAAATTACCCGTCTCCCGCAGCAAACGGGCATTCATTGGCTTTTGATGGAATTGCCTTTAATAAGAAAGGATCTCGTGATCACTTAATTATTGATGCGCCGCAGAAAGAAGGGGTTTATATGGCAAACTTCAATCTAAAGAAAATGAGAGAATATCGATCTAGAGAGTCATGGGGTAATGCTTATCGCAAGCCGAAAAACTATGGGTTGTTAGTAGGTGAATCGATCAACGCTCCTTTTATCCGCAAAGATGCTAGAAGGTAAAATAATGCGGTAGCCGCAAGCTTTAGCCTGCGTGTCTAGCGTTGGTAGATACCCCGGTAGCCACAGGCTAAAGCCTGCGTACCGGACTAATTGACAAAAATCGGGGGTGGCCGTCCCAACGCCAAATCCAGAAGTTGCCTTTATTTCTATACGATCTTGCTAATCAACTCCGATCGTGTTCGGCAATCTAACTTTGATTTCATATTGTCAATATGCGATTCGATAGTTCTTGGAGAACATCCCAGCAATTGTGCAATTTCTTTAGCGCTTTTTCCATGAGACAAATGGAAGAAGCACTCTTGTTCGCGTTTTGATAGTTGTTGCATGATGGTTTGGTTTGAGAGAGGAATTAGCATGGGATTAGGGGTTAATATGCCTAATTGGTTAATCCACTTTGTTACTTTTAACATGGGATTTTGTTCTAAGATAAAACTAATTTGAAAGATCCCTTCTATTAATCCTGATGATCCAGTCATGGGAGTCTTGAAAGTAAGGAGTGATACTTCACCATTTACTGTTTTTGCTGGTTCATGGATACAACGGGTCGTTCTTGAAGCGAGCATCTCCTCTTCATCTTTACGGTATTGATCAGCGCGATCCGCCCAAATTAAGTCTCTATCGTCTAGCCCCACAATGTTTGATGATGTTAATCCGGTTTCTGTTTCTAATAAATCACCGCAGCCAAGAAATGTGCTATGAATATCTTTCCAAACAATGTGTAACTCACCGCCGAATTTGAAAAAATTATTTATCGGTTGGGAAAAAGCGAAAAATTTTTTATTTGAGGTCATATCATTTCCTTGATATTTCGTCCTTGCCAAAAAAGAGGATAACGGCTGAGTTTTTATTTTAAATGTATTTGGGTTATGTCACATGTTACACAAACATAATCGCCAACTTTTCCAGGAGTTACTATGCGCGGATATTATAATAAAAATTAACGCAAAAAAACACTTATATAATGAAGCTGATTTGGGTTGCGCTATTAAGCGTCTAACCAGATGAAAAAAGAAGAAATATTGTTGTTTTATGGGTAAAAAACTTCTGTGCTCATAACTTAATGTTAAAGATGGAGATTTTATGTGGAATTAATTGCTTTTAGTTTTTATCGCCGCGATAATGATCGCATGAGATTGATTGCAGGTGTTGATGAGGTTGGTAGGGGGCCATTAGCTGGGCCAGTAATGGCTGCCGCAGTGATTTTAGATTCCATAAATCCCATTGCAGGTTTGGCCGATTCAAAATTATTAACCGCCAAGCGCCGAGAGGTTTTGTGCGAAATTATTCAAAATAATTGTATCGCTTGGGCGATTGGTCGGGCAGAAGTAGAGGAAATAGACAGTATTAATATTTTGCAGGCCAGTTTATTAGCTATGCAACGAGCTATTTGTGCTTTAAGCGTCAAACCTCATCATATCCAGGTTGACGGTAATTTTTGTCCAAAAGTAAATTATTCTGTTGAAGCCATTATTAATGGAGATAATTTGGTTCCAGTTATAAGCGCCGCATCTATTGTTGCTAAGGTTATTCGCGATCGAGAAATGGTCGAATACGACAAAATTTATCCACAATACGGATTTGCAGCACATAAGGGATATGGAACCAAGCAGCACTTGTCAGCGTTAAGGACGTTTGGTGTAACTCCGATTCATCGAAGGAGTTTTGCACCGGTTGGCAGGATAAAGAAGTTCTTTAGTTTATAGTTGTTTTTATTTTATGGCCACAAAGTTCATACATTTAAATTTACACACTGAATATTCTATCTCCGATGGCATTGTTCGCATTGAGCAGTTGATGGCAGCTTGTGGCGATAAAAATATGCCAGCGATCGCTTTTACTGATCAGAGCAATCTTTTCGCCCTGGTGAAGTTTTATAAGGCGGCAGTAGCTTCAGGAATCAAACCAATTATTGGTGTGGATATTTGGCTGGAAAATACCAAAGACGAGCGCAATCCATTTAAAGTGCTTTTGTTAGCACAAAATCAAAAAGGTTATCAAAATATTTTAAAATTGGTATCGCTCTCGTTTGTTCAAGGGCAACATTTAGGCGTGCCAATTATTAAGAGAAGCTGGCTGCAAGAATTAGCAGATGGTTTAATTGTGCTTTCTGGCGGTAAAGATGGTGATGTTGGTCAATCATTATTAGCGGATGATTTAGTTCAGGCGCAACAATTATTGAAGTTCTGGCTTAAAGTTTTTCCTGGGTGTTATTATGTTGAGTTGCAGCGTACTGGACGTGCGCGCGAGGACGAGTATTTGCAAAAGGCGCTTGATTTAGCGGAACAATTACAATGTCCAGTAGTTGCTACTAACGTGGTGCGTTTTGTATCCAAACAAGAGTTTGAGGCGCATGAGGCGCGTGTTTGTATTAATAGCGGATATGTTTTAGACGATCCTAATAGGCCGCGTTTATATAGTGATCAGCAATACCTGCGCTCTCCAGAGGAGATGGAGGAGCTGTTTAGCGATATTCCTGAAAGCTTAATTAATTCTGTTGAGATTGCTAAACGCTGTAATGTTGAATTGGTTTTGGGCAAAACTTTTTTACCAATTTTTCCAGTTCCGCCAAAGCTTACGCCGGAAATTTATTTTGCTGAAGAAGCGCATATTGGTTTGAAAAAACGTTTCCAGAAAATTTTTGATGTTACCTCCCCAGATTTTGCCAAAAAAAGCGAGGAATATGCTCGGCGTTTGGAATATGAAATTGATGTTATTAACAAAATGGGCTTTGCTAGTTATTTTTTGATTGTTGCTGATTTTATTTGTTGGGCAAAGCAAAATGGCGTGCCAGTTGGTCCAGGAAGAGGTTCGGGCGCTGGTTCACTTGTGGCTTATGCGTTAGATATTACTGATATTGATCCGATTAAATATGAGCTGTTATTTGAAAGATTTTTGAACCCAGAGCGTGTGTCATTGCCTGATTTTGATGTTGATTTTTGCATGGATGGCCGCGATCGTGTGATTGAATATGTGGTTGGACGCTATGGCAAAGACAAGGTCGCGCAGATTATAACTTACGGCACTATGGCAGCACGAGCAGTGGTGCGTGATGTTGGTCGTGTGCTTGGGTATCCATATGGGTACGTCGACAAAATTGCTAAGTTAATTCCGTTTGAGATTGGCATTAGTCTAGAGCGTGCATTGCAAGAAGAAGAGTTGTTGCAGCAGAAGTATAATCAGGAAGAAGACACCAAAACTTTGATCGATTTGGCAATGAAGCTTGAGGGGATCACCAGGAATGCAGGTAAGCATGCTGGTGGAGTGGTTATTGCCCCTTCAGCGTTAACTGATTTCATGCCGCTTTATTGTGAAGCAGCAGGGGAAGGAGTCGTAACGCAATTTGATAAAGACGATGTTGAGACAGTTGGTTTAGTTAAGTTTGACTTTCTTGGGTTGCGTACTTTAACTATAATTAATTTAGCTTTGCAAAATATTAATGCTGTGCGTAAGCATCAAGGTGAGTCGCCGATTGATATTAACCTTATTCCGCTTGATGACAAGGCTACCTATAAATTGTTACGGGATTGTAATACTACTGCAGTGTTTCAGTTTGAATCGCGAATGTCGCGCGATATAATTAAGCGTTTTAAGCCAGATTGTTTTACTGATGTAGTGGCATTGGGTGCTATCATTCGTCCTGGGGTTTTGCAGTCAGGAATGTTAGATGAGTTTGTTGATCGTAAAAATGGACGTTCGCGGATTACCTATTTGCATCCTAAGCTTGAACCAATTTTACGCCCAACTTATGGAGTGGTGGTTTATCAAGAGCAAGTAATGCAAATGGCGCAAAGCTTGGCTGGTTATAGTTTGGGCGCTGCTGATTTATTGCGCCGCGCCATGGGCAAGAAAAAGCCAGAGGAAATGGCATTGCAGCGTGCGGTTTTTATAGATGGTGCAGCTAAAAACAATATTGATAAACATTTGGCTAATACTATTTTTGATTTGATGGAAAAATTTGCAGGTTATGGATTTAATAAATCACATTCTACAGCATATGCTTTAATTTCCTATCAAACCGCTTGGCTTAAAGCACATTATCCGGCGGAATTTATGGCAGCAGTTTTGTCTTCTGATATGGACAATACTGACAAAGTAGTGTTCTTTTTGAATGATTGCAAAAAATCGAATCTGACAATTATCCCACCAGACATTAATAGTAGTAATTATCAGTTTACAGTTAATGCAAGCGGCGAGATATTATATGGGTTAGGTGCTGTTAAGGGTGTGGGGCAAGCGGCCGTAGATATTATTTTGGCGGCGCGCAGCGAACAAGGCTCCTTTAGAGATTTATTCGATTTATGTAAAAGAGTTGATGCTCGCAAGGTAAATAAGAGAGTGCTGGAGGCGTTAATTTATGCCGGTGCTTTAGATAAAATTGGCCCTGGTCGGGCTAGTCAGATTGCTACACTTGGAATCGCGATGCGCGCCGCAGAGCAACATGGAAAACACTCTGCTTCAGGTCAAATTGATTTATTTGGTGAGCTATCTCCAGAAGAAAATAGTAATACGCTTGATTATATTGCGGTAGCTGAGTGGACTAAAGAAGAACGCTTGCAGCATGAAAAAGATATTCTCGGATTTTATCTTAATGGACACCCAATTGAGCAGTTTGTTTCAGAGCTTGATGAATTTATATCCGCTAGTATTTCGGAGTTGGTTCCAGAGACAGGTAGGGCTGTATTGATAGCCGGTTTTATTAAAAACTTAAAAATCGTCAATACCAAAAGTGGTAATCGTCTTGCTATTATTACTCTAGAAGATATGACTGCAAGTATTGATGTTACTATGTATGCCGAGAACTT
The DNA here is from genome assembly GCA_964565935.1 of uncultured Coxiellaceae bacterium. Lineage (GTDB taxonomy): Bacteria > Pseudomonadota > Gammaproteobacteria > UBA9339 > UBA9339 > JBAXAM01. Next base: position 70,301 of record CAZMGW010000001.1, on the reverse strand, counting down.
TGCTTCGGCAAGAGAGTGTTTGGTTGAAGGTCAATTGGTAATTGTTGAGGGTGAAGTTGGTGTTGATAGTTTTTCTGACGGTTATCGTATTCGCGCAACCAAAGCGATGAATTTAGATCAGGCGCGTTCAATTTATGTGCGTGGAATAGTATTAAAATTAACCGCCGAACAAATCTCTGATGAAGCTTTGCATGTTTTGTATGGTATTTTGAGTGGTTATCATGGCGGCAAGTGTCCTGTGTTTGTTGCCTATAACAACGGTGAGGTGGCTGCTAAATTAGCATTGGGTGACAAGTGGAAAGTATATCCCAAAGAAGAATTGTTGGTTAAACTAAAGGGTCAATTTGGTGCTGCAAATGTTTCTTTGGTTTATCGGTAGGGAAGAGTAAAAATGGAATTACCAAAAATCACAAAAATATCATTGGCGCAATCAAGCCCTGTTGTTGGCCAACCTCCTCATTTTTCAGATCTGTTATCACAATTTTCGTGCTTAGAAGTAAGTTCCGTTGTGCAAAAATTGCAATCAAATTTAAATGGACTGAATAAAAAAGTCACCAAGTCACGTTTACGCAAATACGGATTAAATGAAATTGCCCGTGAAAAACGCCAGTCTGGAGTATTACGCTTCCTTGCTAATTTCAAAAATCCATTAGTTCTTTTGCTTATTATTTTGGGAATAATTTCACATTTAACCGGAGATGATCGAGCTACTGTTATAATTTTTGTCATGGTGGTTGTAGGAGTAGTTTTGCGTTTTGTGCAGGAAATGCGCGCCGATCACGCGGCGGAAAAACTAAAAGCTATGGTGCGAAATAATGCAACTGTAGTACGTGATGGCCAAGAGCATGAAATTGCGTTAAAAATGTTAGTGCCTGGCGATATCATTAAATTATCGGCGGGCGATATGATCCCGGCAGATGTACGCATTATTTCGGCCAAAGATTTATTTCTCAATCAGGCTGCATTAACTGGGGAACCTCTGCCAATCGAGAAAAAAAGTACTCCCACAGAAGCTAAGATTAAAAATCCTTTTGAGTTAACCAATATCTGTTTTTTGGGCTCTAATGTGGTGAGTGGTAGCGCTACCGCGATTGTTATCAATACAGGTAGCAATACCTGTTTTGGATCATTGGCAAGTTCAATTGTTGGCCAACGGCAATTAACTAGTTTTGATAAAGGCATAAATAAGTTTACTTGGTTGATGATTAAATTTGCGGCCGTTATGGTACCGGCTGTTTTCCTCATCAATGGTTTAGCAAGGCACGATTGGGGTGAGGCATTTTTATTTGCTTTGGCGATTGCTGTTGGTCTAACGCCAGAAATGTTACCGATGATTGTTACCGTAAATCTTTCTAAAGGGGCTTTGATGATGGCGCGTAAAAAAACCATCGTCAAACAACTGAATTCTATTCAAAATTTTGGTGCGATGAATATTTTGTGTACCGATAAAACCGGTACCTTAACCGAAGGCAGAATCGTATTGGAAAGGCATATTGATGTTCTTGGGGTGCCCAGCGCAAGAGTGCTAAATTTTGGTTATCTGAATAGTTATCATCATACGGGGTTAAAAAACTTAATGGATGATGCGATTTTGGATCATGAAGATTTAGAAGAACGTCTGAAAATGAAGGAGCAATATAACAAAATAGATGAAATCCCCTTTGATTTTGTGCGCCGACGAATGTCGGTAGTGGTAGAAGATGCAAATAAAAAACATATTTTGATCTGCAAAGGTGCGCTGGAAGAGGTTATGAGCCAGTGTAGCGATATCGAAATAAATGGTGAAGTTGTCAGTATGCTTCCTGAGCATGTAACTAAATGTAACGAAGTTGCAACTGGTTTGAATACGGAAGGATTTCGGGTAATTGCTTTGGCCTATAAAAAGATTCCAGAAGCGCCAATAGGATCTGTTTATTCGATCAAGGATGAATCTAATCTTATTTTGTTGGGATTTTTATCTTTTTTCGATCCACCAAAGGCTACCGCCGAGGCAACCTTAAAGCGCTTACATGCTTTAAATGTTGGCGTTAAAATTTTAACTGGTGATAATGAGTTTGTTACTGCTTATATTTGTAAAGAGGTTGGTATCCCGATTGAGAATCTATTGCTTGGTTCGCAAATTGAAGCAATGACAGATGCTGAATTGGCTGCGGCTGCTATTAACACCAGCGTGTTTGCCAGGCTCATTCCCGCGCATAAAGAAAGGATTATTCGTGCTTTGCAAAGTCAAGATAATGTATTGGGTTTTTTGGGCGATGGGATTAATGATGCTCCAGCTTTAAAAGCCGCAGATGTTGGAATTTCTGTTGATAGTGCCGTAGATATCGCTAAGGAATCCTCAGATATTATTTTATTGGAAAATAGTTTGTTAGTGTTAGAGCAGGGTGTTTTAGAGGGGCGTAGAATTTTCGGGAATATAACTAAATATATCAAAATGGCAGCTAGTTCTAACTTTGGTAATATGCTCAGTGTTGTTGGAGCTAGCGCGTTTTTACCATTTTTGCCGATGTTGCCGATTCAGATCCTGGTTAATAATTTACTTTATGATTTTTCACAAACTACTATTCCAACCGATAAGGTTGATGATACTTGGTTGCAAAAGCCACGCAAGTGGATGATTGAAAAAATCACGCGGTTTATTATATTTATCGGTCCGCTTAGTTCAATTTTTGATTATGTCACTTATTATTTGATGCTGTATGTTTTTGATTGTTGGCATAATCCAGCGCTATTTCATACTGGTTGGTTTGTTGAATCGCTTTTTACCCAAACGCTGATTATTCATGTGATACGAACGAATAAAATTCCATTTATCCAGAGTTGGGCAAGTTGGCCCTTGATTGCTAGTTCATTGTTGATTGTGGGAGTTGGGGCTTGGCTGACTGTCTCACCTTTTGCCACCGCTCTTGGTTTTGTCGCATTGCCATCGCTTTATTGGTTATTTTTGGCTATTATAATGCTGTGTTATGTTATATTAACTCAGGCAGTTAAGTCTTGGTTTTTTCGAAAATATGGCGATTAATATAGAGGGTGTATAATGCAAACCATTATTTCAAGTATTTTTGGTTATTCAGCTGCTTGTCTAACTACAATCGCTTTTTTGCCGCAAGTAATTAAAACAATAAGCTCGAAAAAAACGGATGAAATTTCTCTTGCAACATATTTGTTGTTTTGTATTGGGTTGCTATGTTGGTTGATTTATGGAATATTAATTATAAATATACCATTAATTGTGGCCAATGGAATTACCTTGGCTTTAGCAGCAGTAATCCTTTTTTTGAAAATAAAGCACGGTTAAAAATTATAGGAGAAAGCAACCATGATTGCGTATGAAGATATATTAAAAAGTCGCCGCTCAATCAGGGATTATGAAGATAAGACTATTAGTCCAGAATTATTGCAGAAGATTCTGACTGATGCCTGCCAGGCGCCGAGCGCTACGAATCTTCAGCCGTGGAGGTTTATTGTCATTCAAGATCGGAAGTTGATGCAAAGAATTTCTGATGAAAGCAAAAAAAATCTTCTGCGTGAGATTGAGGCCAATCCTAATTCTCACCAAAAACAATATGAAAAAATGTTACATGATCGTCCTAATCTTTTTTACAATGCGCCGTGTTTGGTGATAATTGCTGGTAAGAATGAAAATGAATATTTTCATCGCGATTGTGCATTGGCTGCGGCATATTTTATGTTTGCTGCAACAGCAAAAAATTTAGGAACTTGTTGGGTTGGGCTTGGTTCAAAGATTGAAGATGCGGCTTTAAGGAAAGAAATAGGGCTACCGGAAGATTACGAAATTGTTGCTACGTTGACCGTTGGTTATCCGCATACAATTCCAGCAGCTAGTCCGCGTCAACCTAAAATTTTGAAGATGATACTTGGTGATTGAGATTTGGTCGTAAATCAGAATGAAAAAAATATAGTTTTTTATAAGGATGACTGTGTCATTAGTAACACTTCACGACGTCACTGTTAGCTTTGGATTGCCTCCAGTATTAAATCAAATTAGTTTCTCATTAGACAGGCGTGAGCGTGTTTGTTTAGTGGGGCGCAACGGTGCTGGTAAGTCAACATTGATGAAGTTGATTGCAGGCGTTATCAAACCGGACGGTGGTGAGGTGGCAATAGAACGGGGAATTAAAATTGCGCAATTAGCGCAAGAGGTGCCGCAAAATGTTAGCGGTAGAGTTTCAGATCTGCTTGCTGCTGAATTACCGAATGCTGAAGATTGGGAAGTTCGCCAGCGTGTTACTGAGCTTTTATCGCGTTTAACATTGGATGGTGAGGCGGAATTTAATACACTTTCTGGTGGTTTAAAACGTCGGGTTTTTTTATCAAAAGCGCTTATCACCGTGCCAGACTTATTGCTCTTGGATGAGCCAACCAATCATCTTGATATTGAAAATATAGAGTGGTTGGAGCAGTTTTTTAGCAAATATTATGGGACCCTATTATTTATTACGCACGATCGCCTTTTCTTGCAAAAAATTGCCACCAGGATTGTGGAGTTGGATCGTGGTAATTTATCCAGTTGGGAGTGCGATTACGCGACTTATTTAGAGCGCAAGCAAGAAGCTTTAGATGCACAGGAAAAACACAACGCGCTGTTTGATAAAAGATTGGCGCAAGAAGAGGTGTGGATTCGTCAAGGAGTAAAAGCTCGTCGAACTCGAAATGAAGGCCGAGTTGCCAAGCTAAAAAAATTGCGCTTGGAACGTCAAGCTCGTCGCGGGCTAATTGGCAATGTTAAAATGCAAGTTCAACAGGCTAGCAGCTCAGGGAAATTAGTTATCGAAGCCGAAAAAATTTCATATGGCTATGACGATGCTCAGCCGATTATTAAAAACTTTACTATCGATGTTTTACGTGGCGATAAAATAGGTGTTATTGGTCCAAATGGTTGCGGTAAAACAACATTGCTGCGTTTGTTATTAGGGGATTTAAAGCCACAAACCGGGGTAATAAAAATAGGCACCAAGCTACAAGTTGCTTATTTTGACCAGCTGCGCAGCCAATTCGATGAAGAAAAATCTTTGCGTGAAAACATTGCTCTCGGCAGCGATTATGTAACGATAAACGGAAAACCCAAGCATATTATTAATTACCTACAGGATTTTTTGTTTTCTCCAGAGCGCGCACTATCACCGGTTAATCAGCTTTCCGGGGGAGAGCGGAATCGATTGTTGTTAGCCAAAATGTTTACCAAGCCATCGAATGTTTTGGTGCTTGATGAGCCAACTAATGATTTGGATATTGAGACTCTTGAGTTGCTAGAAGATCTTTTGGTGGATTATTCTGGTACGGTTTTGTTGGTTAGTCATGATCGTGTTTTTTTAAATAATATTGTTACGAGTACTCTGGTTTTTGAGGGTGCCGGAAAAATTAGTGAATATGTTGGCGATTATGATGATTGGTTGCGCCAGAGATCGGTGCCATCGTTTGTAGTAAAGCCAGAAAAAGAACGCTTGCCAATAAAAATGGCCGCGCCTAAAAAACAGATAACTGCCGCTGAAAGGAACGAGTTAAAAAACCTACCGGGAAAAATCGAAAAAATTGAAATTGAGCAACACCAACTACACCAACAGATGGCCGAGCCTGGTTTTTACAAAAAAGATAAAACGACAATTATTCAGATGCAAATGCGGTTAAGCACTTTGGAAGATGAGTTAAAAAAACTATATCGGCGCTGGGAGGAGCTTGAGAAGTTATGAGGTAGTTTGTCTTTTTCTTCTGTTAAGTCAATGCGGTTAGTAATGCGAGTGTTTTGCTGTGTTTGTGTCGTGGGCGTGGCTTGCGTCGCGTTGAAAAATCCAGCTTGTTATCCATATAATAATATGTATAATAGTATGGCTAAAACAGATGGGATAATTCTATGGAATTTACATGGGATGAAAACAAAAATAAGTTAAATATTGAAAAACATGGCGTTTCTTTTTATGAGGCACAGCAAGCTTTTCTTGATCCGTATCGTATTATTGCTGAAGATTTAGAGCATGGCCAATTTGAAAAAAGATATTATTGTTTTGGCAAAGTGGAGAAACATGTTATGACCGTGCGTTTTACTTATCGAGATGGATTTATCCGTATAATAGGTGCCGGTTTTTGGAGAAAGGGGAAGAAAATTTATGAACAAGAAAAAATACACCAACGAGCCAATAGGTAAAATAAAAATTGTTAGGGATTTTTTACCTAGTCCTAAGGATCTAGTTTTGAAGGAGGATACGGTCAAGGTTACTTTATTGCTAAGTAAAAGCAGTGTTGATTATTTTAAGCAAGAAGCTGAAAAACAGAGTGCCCCTTATCAGGTAATGATTCGTGCTCTTTTGGACAAATATGCGCAGCATTATGAGGGTATGAACAAGTAAAAATCAGCAAAGGAGTTGGGGATGGCGGGGCCCTTTTGCTTTTTTAATTTAAGTCATATAAACCACTTTATATTTTGCCAAAGGCCAGCATCTTGTTTTTTTGCGGCAATTCTTGATTGCCAATCACCGATATGGATTTCTAGTTTATGGCCATCTGGATCGAGAAAATATAGTGAATTACCTTCAGAGGTGTTTTGTTTGAAGATCTTGGCGCCAGAGGAAATAATGCGCTGACTTAACGATTGAAAATCTTCTTGGGTTACCGAAAATGCGTAATGGGTGTAGCTTGGATCAGGGCGCACGTTGGGATCGGTGTTTAAGCAAAACCAAAAATCGCCGACTAAAAAGTAGGCGCCGCTATCCCAGCTACACAGTGGTTTTAAACCTAAAATATCACGATAAAAATCAAAAGAGCGTTTAATATCACTAACAGCAAGAGTGATATGATTCATCGAGGTGATCATGGTTGCCTCTTTATGTTAGATATTTTTAACTGTTTATCCCGCGCTGAATCATGGCGCGCGATTCGATCGATATCAATGTAGCGATCAGTAACAGTCGAGCTTTCGTGGCCAGCGTCATCACGGACGTGTTCGCGCGGTCGGTGTTCAACATCAGCGGAAATCGCGGTGTGTCTTAGCCAATGTACGGTTGCTGTTTCTAAATCTTGGGCAGCATCTTCTTTGTTCGCTTTGCGTAAATTTGCGATTGCATAATCAAAACACTGTTGTACTAGATTGCGCACTTGCCTGGTTCCTAAATTTCCATGGCCACGTTCTTTGCCAAATAGCGGTGTGGATTCTCCTCGTGATGGTAACGGTGGCAAATTACAACTTATGCGATAGCGTTTTAAGGCTTCCAGTAAAACGTCTGGCACCGCAACATCGCGAACTTTATTACCTTTACCAATAGTAGTGAACCACCAACGGCTATTTTTGTCCGGCGCAAAATCCGACATAACTGGAGTATGATTTTGCGAAGCAGCAACCTCAGAAATGCGCAGACCCAGTAAATAAAAAATTGCCATTAAAAATAAATGGCGTTCAAATTTAGGATCTGAGTCAGCGAGGGTCTCGATATTTTCAATCACGTATTGCCATTGTAATTGACTTAGTTTGCGCGTGACTTTGTGGGTTTGTTGCTTTTGAATATAGCGACTTTTTTGGCGTACTAATTGTACTGGGTTAACTTCAATATAACTTTCTTGTTGTAAAAAAGTAAAAAAAGTACTTAAAACAGCGATTAAAGCGGCAATTGAATTATTGCTTAAATTATATTCATTTCTGTTGGGAATTTTGCCGTGTTTGTGCTCGGCTTTAGAAATTCTGACAACAAACGGCCGCCACTCGGGGTTGTGGATTTTAATGCCATCTTTAATAATGAAGCGGTGAATGTTTTTGGTTGAGATCCAACTGGTTAGAGGTTGTTGCGAAAAATCAAAGTAGTGTTTGATATCGTTGCGATCGATGTTTTTAATGGTCTTGCCAGTAATCAGCCAGCACCAATGTAAAAAACGCTCGATCTCGCGACGATAGGCATTAAACGTGTCATTAGAGCCGCTATAACTATCCAGGAATTTGCGGCTAAGCTCAAATTCTTGTTCGACTCCAGGAAGGTCTATCGATTTTAAATATGATTTAACACAATCTGGTGTTGGCTCGTTGATGTTGTCGATAGTATCAAATAGTGGTTTAGGTATGGTTTTTTCATTGGACATAATTAGAACAGTCTCATTAATCGCGCGAGCTTTGTGCACCGCTCGACGATATTGTTTTTGGGACGCCGTGAATGTGCTTCCATGTAGGCTCGCATTCGGCATCCTTCCTCATAGCGCCCCAAAACAATATCGTCTCGGATGCACATGCTGCGCTACTTTATTAACAACATAATATTTAAAACTCAACTTTCCTCGCCAACTCACATGCCTTGCCAAGGTAATTTTGTGGTGTGAGTTTAAGCAATCTTTGCTTGGCTTCTTTTGGTATTTTTAATGCATTAATGAACTTGTGCAACGTTTTTTGATCGAGTTTTTGCCCGCGAGTCAAAGCCTTCATTTTTTCATATGGTGCTTCAACGTTATAACGGCGCATCACGGTTTGAATTGCTTCTGCTAAAACTTCCCAGTGATTATCGAGGTCTTTTTTGATGGTGATATTATCGACTTCAAGCTTATTTAATCCCTTGAGTAGCGATTTATATGCCAAAACAGAATGTCCAATTGCCACTCCTAAATTGCGCATCACGGTCGAATCAGTCAAATCCCTTTGCCAGCGTGAAATCGGCAGCTTGCTTGAAAAATGCTGTAGCAGGGCATTTGCAATTCCAAGATTACCTTCGGCATTTTCAAAATCGATTGGGTTAATTTTGTGTGGCATGGTTGATGATCCAACTTCGCCAGCTTTTGCTTTTTGTTTGAAGTAGCCTATCGAAATATAACCCCAGATATCACGGCAAAGACCGGTAAGAATGGTGTTAAAACGTGCTAAAACGTCGCAATATTCGGCTATCCAGTCATGGGGTTCAATTTGGGTGGTGTAGGGATTCCATTCAAGGCCGAATTGCTCAACAAATTTTTGGCATATTTTGGGCCAATCGATCTCAGGATAAGCAACAACATGCGCATTAAAATTGCCAACAGCCCCGTTGAATTTGCCTAGAATTGGGGTGGTAAGCAAATAGTCGAACTGCCTGGCTAGGCGGTAAGTGAAATTGGCCATTTCTTTGCCAAGAGTGGTTGGAGTGGCTGCTTGCCCATGAGTGCGTGCAAGCATTGGGGTTTGGGCATAGCTATGTGCCATTTTCTCCAATTGTGATATGGTTTTTTTCATAAATGGCAGCAATATGTCATCACGTGTCTTGGATAGTATTACCGCATAGCTTAAGTTATTGATATCATCAGAAGTGCAGCCAAAATGCACAACCTCTTGATAATATTTTAATTTTTTGTTTGTTGAGAGCTTTTCTTTGAGAAAATATTCAATCGCTTTGACGTCATGATTGGTTTGTTTTTCTAACTCTTTAATGCGCAAAACATCTTTTTCGTCAAATTTTTCAATTAAATTGCGCAAGAATTTTAAATTTTCTTTGTCTAAGGATTTGATTTCTTTGATTTTTGGCTCGCTCGCCAAAGTCTCAAGCCACTGTATTTCGATAGCCAGCCGTACCAAAATTAAATTTAATTCGCTGAACATAGGGGCAACTTCAGTTAATTGTTCTTTATAGCGGCCATCAAGTGGTCCTAGTGCTGTGAGAGATGATAAATTCATACGGATTTATCCAAATTGTTGATTTATGTTTTTGTATTATAAGGCAGAAAAACAGAAATGGCGAGTTAACACTTAACGGAAATTGGAAAAAATCATGTTATATGGTTTAATGAGGCTTATATTAGAATAAATATAGGTAATTAGGATAGTTTCTTATGAAAGAATTCCATTCTCCAGAATCAACAAAAGTGGCTCTTATTACAGGAGTAACCGGGCAAGATGGGGCATATTTGGCTCGGTTTTTACTTGATAAAGGGTATGTTGTTCATGGTATTAAACGCAGGTCATCTTCATTCAATACAGAAAGGGTTGATGCTTTATATGAAGATCCTCATATGAATAATAAACTTCGCTTCTTTCTTCACTATGGTGATATGACAGATGCAACTAATTTAATACGGATTATCCAAGAAACGAAGCCTACAGAAATTTATAATTTGGCTGCTCAAAGCCATGTTCAAGTTAGCTTTGAGACGGCTGAATATACCGCCAATGCAGATGCTTTAGGAGTCTTGAGAGTGTTGGAGGCTATAAGAATTTTAGGTTTAGAACAAAAAACCAAATTTTATCAAGCTTCTACTTCTGAAATGTTTGGTAAAGTACAGCAGGTTCCTCAAAAAGAAACAACCCCGTTTTACCCCAGAAGCCCTTATGCTGCTGCCAAAGTTTATGCATATTGGATCGTTGTGAACTATCGAGAGGCCTACAATATTCACGCATCAAATGGAATCTTATTTAATCATGAAAGTCCTTTAAGAGGAGAGACTTTTGTGACTCGTAAGATCACTAGAGGAATTGCTTCAATTGAAAGGGGATATCAAAGTTGCATTTACCTTGGTAATCTCGATGCGAAACGCGATTGGGGTCATGCAAAAGACTATGCAGAAGGTATGTGGTTAATGCTCCAACAAAAAAACCCTGATGATTATGTTTTGGCAACAGGAGAAACTCATTCTGTTAGAGAATTTGTTGAAATTGCTTTTTCTGTTGTTGGTAGATCAGTTGAATGGAGGGGTGGTGGTATGCAGGAACAAGGAGTGGATTCTAAAACAGGGGATGTTCTTGTAAAGATAGATCAACGATATTTTAGGCCAACAGAAGTTGATTCGCTTCTTGGAGATCCGACGAAAGCCAAGAGAATATTAGGTTGGGAAAGCAAGACTTCTTTTAATGATTTAGTTCAAGAAATGGTTAAAGAAGATATGAGAGTTATTGAATTAGAGCGCAATCGGCGTAATTGGCATGACTAAACTCTCTTTGATTAATAAAAAAGTTTGGGTTGCTGGGCATCACGGAATGGTCGGTTCTGCCTTAGTCCGCAGACTTCAAGAAGAAAACTGCATTATACTTACAGCCGATCGAGCACATCTTGATTTGTGTCGGCAAGAGCAAACTGAAAAATGGATGAGGGACAATAAACCTGAAATCATTTTTCTTGCAGCCGCAAAAGTTGGAGGCATTCTAGCTAATGCTACATACCCAGCTGAATTCTTATACAATAATATATTAATTGAAGCTAATATTATTCATACTGCCTATGAGATTGGTGTAAAAAAAGTTGTTTTTTTAGGGTCTTCTTGTATTTATCCTAAATATGCTCAGCAGCCCATATCAGAATCTGAGTTATTAACAGGTTCTCTTGAGCCCACCAATGAAAGTTATGCTATTGCTAAGATCGCGGGAATAAAATTGTGCCAAGCTTATCGTAAGCAGTACGGTTGTGATTTTATATCTGTTATGCCAACAAACTTATATGGGTTAGGAGATTTATTTCATGTGGATCTTAGTCATGTTGTTCCTGCTCTTATATTAAAAATTCATGAAGCAAAACGCAAAGGTGAATCTCGAGTTTTAGTTTGGGGTAGCGGAACCCCAAAACGTGAATTTTTGTTTGTTGATGATCTTGCTGACGCCCTTGTTTATCTATGTAAGGTGTATTCATCTCCTGATCCTATAAATATTGGTACTGGGTTGGATTGTACGATACGTGAGCTGGCTTTAATGATTTCTGAAGTTATTGGATATAAGGGGTTTCTTGATTTTGATGCAGGAAAGCCTGATGGAACGCCTAGAAAACTTCTTAATGTCTCTAAATTGTTATCACTAGGATGGTCACCAAAAACATCTTTGTATGAAGGTCTACAAAAGACCTATACCTGGTTTCTACAGGAGGTGGAACAATAAGGGGGCATTTAAAGATTGGTCTATACTAAATCTAGTTTTTGTTTACGAAAATTTGAGGGAGGATTACGGTTTTGAATTATAGCAAACGGAAACAATGTGTTGTCGATACTAGCAATAAATTTGCAGCAGAAAGAATTTATTGGCTAGAGAAAAATAGGTATTTTCATGCCGAAGATATTGAATATCTTCGTTTTCTTATTCCACAAAATCTAAAAATATTGGATGTGGGATGTGGAATAGGAGAACATCTTGCCGCCTTAAATCCTTCTGTAGGAGTTGGTATTGACATTGGTAAAGAAATGATAAACTTTGCTAAGGAGCGTCATCCTCGGTTAAAATTTTTCGAAGGCGATATTGAAGACAAAGTATTTTTGGCGTCTCTAAAGGAAATGGGCCTATTTGATATAATTCTTATGTCAGATACCATAGGTTTTGTCGATGATTGCCAGACAACTTTAGAAAATCTAAGGACACTTTGTTCACCGGAAACAAGAGTTGTTATTTCGTATTTTAATCCTTGGTGGGAAACTATTTTAAACTTTGCCGAATATGCAAATCTTAAAATGCCATCAGGACAACACAACTATTTGTCAATGGAAGATATTGCCAATCTGTTACAGCTGTCGGGTTTTGAACCAATAAAACGAGAGTGGCGCCAACTTATTCCAAAAAGATTGCTGGGGATTGGTTCTTTTATTAATAGGTGGGTTGCTCCTCTTCCTATAATCAGAAGTTGTTGTTTGCGAAATTATGTGGTTGCTAGATTAGAGCCTAATCCAGTAAACATGGAACAGTTATCTGCCACTGTTGTTATTCCCTGTCGCAATGAAAAAGGCAATATAGAAGCAGCCATTAATAGACTTCCTCGTTTTTGTCCTAAACTAGAGATTTTGTTTGTTGAAGGGCATAGTCAGGATGGAACATTAGATGAAATCAAGAAAGTAATAAATAATTATCCCCAGTACGATATTAAAGTCATTGAACAGCAAGGGAAGGGGAAAGGAGATGCTGTTAGAACGGCTTTTTCGCATGCTAGCGGTGATGTTTTAATTATACTTGATGCAGATTTAACGACCCCGCCAGAAGACATGCCAAAGTTTTATAATATATTGGTTAGTGGCAAGGGGGAATTTATCAATGGAACGCGTTTGATTTATCCTATGGAAAATCAAGCTATGCAGTTTTTGAACTTATTAGCAAATAAGGTGTTTTCTTGGCTTTTTTGCTACCTGCTTAACCAAAGATTCACCGATACTTTATGCGGTACCAAAGCTCTTAAAAAAGAGCATTACTTAAAAATAGCGGAAAACAGAGGTTATTTTGGGGAGTTTGATCCTTTTGGGGATTTTGATCTTATTTTTGGGGCTAGCAAATTAAATTTAAAGGTCAAAGAAATTCCCGTACGATATGCTGCGCGTACTTATGGCAGTACTCAAATTTCTAGGTTTAGTCATGGATGGCTTTTGCTAAAAATGGTGATTTTTGCTTATAGAAAATTTAAGGCTTTTTAAGTAAACTTGTTTCCATTAAACGAAATTTAATAATATGAACGAAACCTTGGACGCCGGCTATAAAATTTTACAAGAGCACCATGCGATATGGGATTCAAAAGAAATTCTTAGAGAAATTTACAAAGATTATTATGCAAGAATGATGAGGTACTCTAAGGAGCCAAATATTTTAGAAATTGGTGGTGGTACCGGTAATCTGAAAAGATTATATCCCGGCGTGGTTTCAACCGATATTTTATCTACACCATGGGTAGATGTTGTTTGTGATGCGCAGCATTTGCCTTTCGAAGACGAGTCTTTTAATACCATCTTGATGGTAGATGTATTACATCATATCCAAAAACCAGCTCTTTTTTTTCAAGAAGCTAGTAGGGTTTTAAAAAGTGGAGGGAGGATTGTTTTGTTGGAGCCGGCTATTACGAGCGTAAGTTGGTTTTTTTATAACTTTTTTCATCCTGAACCAGTAAAAATGGGTGTGAACCCTTTTGAAGATATCCAATCTCAGCAACCCTGGCAATCCTTTGATGCTAATCAGGCTATTCCCGAATTAATATTCGGTAAATACAATGAAAAATTTTTGGAACTATTTCCTATGTTTAAAGTAATAAAGAAGGAATATATTAGTTTGTTTTGCTATCCGTTATCGGGTGGATTCAAGCCCTGGTCTCTTATCCCGGCGAGATTTTTTGATGGTATATTAGCGCTTGAAAAAAAGCTCGAAAATAAAATCGGAAAATTTTCGGCTTTTAGGTTGTTTGTGGTTGTGGAAAAAATATAAGGAGAGAGGTATATGCCGAATATTAGTTCCGGTTTTTTAAAAAACATTTATTTGAGAAATTTACAGGTCGGTTTTTTTGTATCTTTAGGAGCAATCCTTTTTTTTGTGCCGCTTGTGCTTACGTGGTATGGATGCAATTCTCCAGAAATAAACCCCCAATGTTATTACTCTGCTTTGTTGGGTGTTATACCGTATAGCGATGCTGGGGGTTATTATTCTGGTGCTTTGCGGTATTTAGAGTCGGGATTGCTATGCTTGTGGAATCTACGGCGACCAATACATACATTGCTATTTTCCTCTGAGTTGTTTTTAACGCACGGAAGTTTTTGGTATGCAATGATTCTTCAGGCTTTTATGTGTGGGTTGTCATGTTCGTTGGCGGCTTATGCCGTTGGAAAAACTCTTGGTAGGATAGCATGGGCAGTGTTTTTAGTGGGTGGTTTTGTTTTGGCTATGTCTTTTATTCCAACCACGCTTACGGAAACTACGGGAATAGCTTTAGGAATGCTTGCATTTGTTTTTCTTTGGATTGGGTATATTACGCGTCAAGTCTTAACATTCTCTTTCGGCATTTTCGTATTAACCTTTGCTTTACATGCGCGAGCTGGCGCATTTTTAGTTCTGCCTTGTATGATTTTTTTAGCTATGTTCGATTTTACAAAATCCACTAGTGCTCGTTTAAGAATATTTATTCATTTTTGCGGGGCAATGATTGTTGCCACGCTTGTGGTTATTATTGCACAAAAAGTTTATGGGAATGCAGATAATCAAATGCATGCTAATTTTGCCTTTACTCTTTTGGGAGTTGTTTCTGGCGGTAAAGGATGGATTGCCGCGTATAAACTGTATCCGGTTTTATCCAGTATGACCGAACCAGAACAAGCCTCATTTCTTTATAAAGAAAGTCTTAAGGTGTTTTTGCATAATCCTTTACTCATCTTTTTGGGGTTTGCTAAAGGGTTTTTAGGGTTTGTTAAGTTACACTTAAGCTTACTGGTGCCATTAGACTTCTTAAAAAACTCCTCTTGGATTAAGGCGTTGATTAGAATTGCTGGTTTTTGTTTGATTTGTTTATGTTTTTATATCTTAAAACGTGCCTATACGAACCAATATTTACATCGAATGATCAAATTCATTATGGCTGGTTTTATGGGGATAATTTTTTCTGCTTTAATGCTATGGACAGATGGGGGTATTAGGATTTTTGCTGCCACATATCCATTTTGGGTTATTACGTTAGTTCTAGTGGTTGTTGCGTATAAGAATAGGAAGCATATAGATTCTTTTAAACCAGCTTCGGTTTATTATGATGGATCTTTTTTTTATACTAAATTAGCGGCTATAATTCTTTTGAGTTATTATCTGGTTTTAAGTCTTATACTTCCTTTTTTCACCCAACCGCAAAGAATCAAAGATCCCTTTCATGTTTTTCCAGAAAAAAATGTTATTTTGGTGCGTAATGTAGCAAAATCTCCTTATGTGGTTATTCATCCGAGCGAAAATGATTTTTCAAACCATGGGCTTAGAGAAGCTACTAGAAAAAGATACGAATATTTGGGTAAGTATTGTCCTGAAATATCGGGGGATTTGATAAGAATTGCTGATAAGCAATATCCAAGCTCATCATTTGTTATATTTTCCGCAATGAACTTACGAGATTATTCACAATTTTTTGTTTTAAGCGATCCTGGTATTATTCAGGAAAATTCCACTCTATTGGAACTAAATGGAAAGGTTGAAAAGAATTTTTTTATCGTTAGCTCTTATAAATCAGCTTTGGTTTCACGCAATAATAAAGAGTATAAATAAAGTAAAATTCTAATAGTGCTATGACAATTACTCCTATAATTTTAGCTGGTGGTTTTGGCACCAGATTGTGGCCAATATCACGCAAGCAAAATCCGAAACAGTTCGCGAATTTAATTGGTGAGCGGGCTTTGTTTCAACAAACTGTTGATCGAATGTATGGTTTGCAAGAACTTGCTGCGCCAATTATCGTATGTAGCAGCAAGCATTACGATTTGGTTGTTGGACAATCGCAGTCTAACAAGGTGCAGGTGATTTTAGAGCCAATGGGGAAGGGTACAGCTCCGGCAATTGCGATCGCCGCATTTAAGCTGCTTGCTCAAGGTTTGGATCCGTTATTATTGATTTTACCCGCAGATCATGTCATTGCTGATGTGCCCAAATTTCACCAAGCCATCGCAGTTGCCAAGAAATACGCTGAACAAAATTTTCTTGTTTGTTTTGGGGTTGTGCCAAGCCATCCTGAAACTGGTTATGGTTATATTGAGTTTGGCGAGCAGTTGGATGATGGCGGGGTGTGTAAGGTCTCAAGGTTTGTGGAAAAGCCAAATATTGATTTGGCAAAGGAGTATGTTGCTTCAGGCAAATATCATTGGAATAGTGGCATGTTTATGTTTCGTGCAAGCAAGTATTTGCAGGAATTAAGGCAAAATGCGCCGGATATCTATCAGATTTGTGAAGACATTGTGAATAATAACGCAAACTTATCTGGCGAAGCGTTTGAAATAGATAGCAAAAAGTTTAATACTTGCCGCAGCGACACAATTGACTATGCGATTATGGAAAAAACCAAATCTGCGATTGCCGTGCCGCTTGATATCGGTTGGAGCGATCTTGGTTCATGGCAGGCTTTGTGGGAATTTGGCAAAAAAGATACAAACGGCAATGTTATTATTGGTGATGTTGATACTAAAGATGTCAGCAATTCTTATATCCATGCAACCAAGCGTAAAGTGGTGGCGTTGGGTGTAACTAATTGTATTATTGTTGAAACTTCAGATGCGGTTTTGGTGGTGTCGAAGGATTGTTGTCAGGATATTAGGTTGGTTATCGACTCTTTATCAAAAGAATATACTTAACAAGAGATTGTGTTGTTTATATGCGCGTTGACCCAAATAAAAATGTTACCGAACTGATGATTCGTTGACTCACAATTCGATGTTGCTTTTATTTTTTTGATTTTATCTACAACTCAAAGGGGTGATGGCAAGAAGGCAATAGAACATAAAGGTTAGGAAATTGTTTGGCGGTATTTTATGGTGGGAAATTTTTATTAGAGGAGTTTTTGTTACGGATAAGGTAAATAATACAGCTAATAAATGAATAAATTAACTAAATAAGTGGAGTGTTCGTATTTTATGCAATTTGTGGATTTAAATCATCAATATAAGAGAATAAAGGAAAACGTAAATCAAAGAATCCTTAAAGTTTTGGATCATGGTCAATATATTATGGGGCCCGAGGTTAAGGAGCTAGAAGATAAGCTTGCCACTTTTGTGGGGACAAAATACTGTATTGGCGTGGCAAATGGAACAGATGCTTTATTAATCGCAATGATGGCATTGGGAGTTGGCGTAGGCGATGAAGTAATTACCACGCCGTTTACTTTTATTGCTACGGCCGAAATGATAGCTCTTCTAGGAGCAAAAGTTGTTTTTGTTGATATTGACCCTCGTACTTACAATATTGATATAACAAAAATCGAGGCTGCAATTACTCAAAAAACTAAAGCGATCATGCCAGTTTCTCTTTTTGGTCAGTGTGCTGATTTTGATGCGATCAATGCTATTGCCACCAAGTTTAAAATCCCGGTAATTGAAGATGCCGCCCAAAGTTTTGGTGCAACTTATAAAGGCAGAAAATCATGTAATCTTTCAACTATTGGGTGCACTAGTTTTTTTCCTTCGAAACCATTGGGTTGTTACGGCGATGGGGGCGCTTGTTTTACTAATGATGATGAGTTGGCTAAGGCTATGCAAGAAATTAGATTACATGGTCAAGATCGACGTTACCATCATTCACGCCTGGGTATCAACGGAAGGTTGGATACTATTCAAGCAGCAATTTTATTAGCTAAGCTCGAGATTTTTCCAGAGGAAATTGAGTTGCGTACCAAGGTCGGCGCAAAGTACACTGAGTTATTAAAAGATAGAATGATTACACCTTACATTGAACCTTTTAATACTAGTGTTTATGCACAGTATACGACTCAAGTAAATAACCGAGATCAAGTTCAGGAAAAATTAAAGAACGCGGGAATTCCAACTGCAATACATTACCCTATTCCATTGCATAAGCAGCCGGTTTTTGCTGATTATTTTGATTGTGAGCTGCAAATTTCAGAATTGACTGCTAGTAAAGTATTAAGTCTACCAATGCATCCATATTTGCAAGATCATGATATAGAATTTATTGTGCAGCAGCTAATTGATAATAATATAACTTGAGGTTTTTTTAGGATAAACCACTATGACTAATGTTAACAAAGAAGTGCCGTATGTTATAAAAGACCGAAAAATTCGTATTGCTTTGGTGGGTTGTGGACGAATTGCTCATAAACACTTTGAGGCAATCAAAGAACATAAGGAGAACTTAGTTCTAGATGCTGTGTGTGACACAGATAAAAATGCTCTTAAGCAAGCCGTACAAATGACAGGAAGCACCGGATATCCTCACTTGGAGGAATTACTACGAAACTCCAATGCCGACGTTATAAGCGTTTGTACCCCTAGCGGGTTACATGCATCCCAGGTTTGTCGTATTGCTAGCGCGGGTCGACATGTGATTACAGAGAAGCCCATGGCAACGCGTTGGCAAGATGGGTTAGGCATGGTTAAGGCATGTGATAAAGCTGGCGTGAGGTTGTTTGTCGTGAAACAAAATCGCATGAATGCAACCTTACAGGCATTAAAACGAGCAATAGAACATAACCGTTTTGGGCGTATTTATTTGGTTAATATAAATGTGCTCTGGTCACGGCCACAAAGTTATTATAACGAAGCAAAGTGGCGCGGTACTTGGGAATTTGATGGCGGTGCTCTAATGAATCAAGCTAGCCACTATATTGACCTTCTTGATTGGTTGTTTGGCCCTGTTGCGTCGGTGCAAGCAATGACCGCTACCTTAGCGCGCAATATTGAAACCGAGGATACTGGAGTGCTTAATGTTAGGTGGCGTTCGGGAACTCTTGGTTCGGTAAATGTTACTATGTTAGCACATGATAAAAATTTTGAAGGGTCGATTACGATTATAGGTGAGAAGGGTACGGTGCGTATTGGTGGAGTGGCAGTGAATGAAATACAGCATTGGGAATTTCAAGACAAGCGCGATGAAGACAACGAAATTAAAGCAATTAGCTACGCAATAAGCTCAGTGTATGGCTTTGGTCATCCGCGCTATTATGAGAATGTGGTAGAGGTTTTGCGTGGTAATATTGAGCCTGAAACTGATGGAAGAGAGGGGCTGAAATCTTTAGAGGTTTTGATTGCCGCATATCTTTCAGCGCGCGACGGAAATAAAATATCTTTGCCGTTAGAGTACTAATAAGATGAAATATATAAAACACGAAACAGCCGTAATTGATGTTGGTGCTGATATTGGGGAGGGTACTCATGTTTGGCATTGGACGCATATTTGTGCTGGTGCCAAGGTGGGAAGCAAGTGTTCTTTAGGGCAGAATGTTTTTGTGGGGAATAAGGTTATTATTGGTAATAATGTTAAAATCCAAAATAATGTTTCTGTGTACGATAATGTAACGTTAGAGGATGATGTTTTTTGCGGACCAAGCATGGTGTTTACTAATGTATATAATCCTCGTTCTGCAATATCACGCAAAGACCAATATCGTAACACCCTGGTTAAAAATGGGGCTACTTTAGGCGCAAATTGCACTATTGTTTGTGGTGTGACAATTGGTAGATATGCTTTTATTGGTGCAGGCGCAGTTATTAATCGCGATGTTCCGGATTATGCCTTGATGGTCGGTGTTCCTGCGAAGCAAATAGGGTGGATGAGTGAGTACGGAGAGCAGCTGAATTTGCCGCTACATGGTGATGGTTCTGAGGTTATATGCCCTAGCACTAAAGCTAAATATAAGCTGGTTAATGGTAAGTGTGTTAGGGCGGATTGATCGAATTTAAGGTAACTTTGCCAGAGCCATTAAATATGGAGAAGTGAATCTATTTTTTGGTATTTTTATGCCATATTTTTCCAAGAACCAGAATATTTTTGAGGGTGCTGATAATATATGACGGAGATATCGGTTGAAGGGATTCGAGGAAAATGTTCCAGAGTTAACAACACTTAAATTAATGGACATAAAATAATCGCAGCTTTCTAAGTTTAATCCGGCATCGTGGTGCGCTGATATAAGCATTTCCTTCGTCAAAGGCACATGAATATTATAAACGTCGCGGTCAACATGTTTTTGAATTGTTCCGATAATACTAGGAATATTAGGTATCACTGTTAGTAGGACACCACCTGGCTTAACAAAAGCAGCACAAGATTTAAGACATTCTGATGTGTTTTTAAAATGTTCCACAACCCCGAAAGAAACAACAAAATCAAATTTCTCTAAGAGATTTGCAGGTGGTGAAAAGAGGTCAGTGCAATAAATCTCACCCGGAACTTTGTAATGTTTCAAAAGTGCACGGCTTTTTTCACATCCCACTTCAGAATAATCCACACCATAAACATCAGCATTAAAGTATTGATGGAAATAAATGGGCCAAATAGAATTTGCACAGCCAATTTCTAAAACACTGAATTTTTTCTTATCTTTTAAAAGATTTTTAAAATAATCATGAAGCCTAAGATTAACGTAATTATCCAGACTTTGATCATTTTCATCAAAGGCCTTTGGGAATTCTACTTTAGACCAATTGTTATCCCAGTACGTTGTGTCTGCTTTATCGTTTTGTGTCATGACTTTAGGACCTTTTGTATAATGGAATTAAATCGAGAACCTACATATTCTAAGCTATGATATTTTTCGATATATTTTCTACTTTTTATGCCGACTTTTAATCGTTCCTCTGATGTGCTTTTTAAAAAGAGTTCTAGTTTCTGCTCTAAATTATCTGGATCTACATTAATAATAGGGCAATCTGTCCAAATAGGGTTGAATTTATAGAGATCCTGCCTCAAATAACAAAAAACAGGTTTACCAAGAGCCATGGCTTCGATAGCAAGACGCGCATAGGTACCAAGCAATAATTGATCAATAACACCGTCAGATTCTTTAATGATTTTTAAAAGCTCTGCATTCGAGGTATTTTCGACAATTTTAAGTTCACAAGGGAAACCCCGTTTATTTAACGAATCGATAACCTCTATAATTTTATCAGTACCTTTTATAAGACGATGATTCGGTGCGTGCACAAACACAGGAATTTGATTTTGAACATTATAATTAGGATGAATTGATTGTGTGTCGATACATCGAAGGTGAAAATATTCATCAACTCTCTCAAGGTAATCGACATGGTCAATCGCACTGATAATGTAATCGGCCTGTTTTTCAAGTTTTCGAGTGTTTCTAGCTATGGCTTCTTCATCATAAGCACGATACTGTGGGTCTGCCATATAACCCTCATACAAGCTATATTTAAGATCATGGCGTCGTTTGAGCCGTGGTGTCGCCACATCTCCACCATAGGTGTTCAGGATGACTTTTTTCCCCGCTAAGTGTAGTAAGGGAATCTCAAAAAATTTCAGCCATACTGCACGATCAAGAATGCGCGTGCGAAATGGCATAACAAAAATGTGAAAATTAAAGATTGACCATATAAAAATCCAAAATGTTAAAATGTATTGCCCAATAAAATGGGAATAAAGTAAAGGATATTTTCTTTTTAAATTGACGTCATAGGGAATAACATCCACTTCATGTTCTGGAATCATAAAAGGCACAACTTGCACCGTATAACCCTTTAAACGCATAGTCTTAGCTACATACGTTAAGTTATTGATGTGCATCATACCAAAGAAGATGGTGTTTTTTTTAGAGTATATAATTTTTGCTGCAACGCAAAGCAGTAATAAAAGTGGGATTACCAATAATTCACTTAGTGTTCCATCAACAATAAAGAGAGTTCTTTTTATAAAATGATTCATTTATAATCTTATTATGGTGTGTAAATTTGATAATGATTATTTTCTAAGATCTTTTTAAAGCCACTCACATCATATAAATTATGTATTTTTGATCTTTTATTTATAATAATATGCGTGATGTCATATTTCATTATTAGGCTTCGAAAGTTATCAGTATTGACTTCTGGGTATACATGATAAAAATAATGATAAAATGCACCCTTTTGATTATTAGCAAAAAATCCTACCAAAATCTTGTCCGTACAAGTTGCAAATAGATAAGTTTCATTATTACTTGCGCATAAAATTCTTTTGTCACCAAAACAGTTCATAGCTTCGATGGCTTCTTTGGTATTGCTACTAGCTAAATTAGAAGTATTATTTTTTCTTATTCTGAATATGTAGACGCAAAATATTAAACAGTAAATAATAAGAAATAATGTCGATTCAAACAAAGGAGAAGTGTAAAATATACTGAAAATAAAAGGAGTCAGCGAATACTCAAAATAACGCTCAGGCTCTCCAAAAGCTTTGAAATATGAAAATTGCGTTAAAATGAAATAAAATACTGAGCCTGTAATAATGGAATGCGAAAAGTCGATAAGAGGATCGCGTGATGAACTGTTATTAAAAAAAATATATATGAGCAATGGAAAATTAAGAATACCCCCCCGTGTTAGAGGATTTTGAAACATTAGAATTTGCCATAGATCTCTAATTCTTAATTCTTTTATATAGCGATAAATTATGCCCCATTGCCATCGTACTTGAATGAATCTAATGCCATCATTTATATACCACCAAGAGTGTTCTATATGCCCTTTTAATTGTTGGTATAGTCTTTTTCTTCCAATAAGAATTGCAAAAGCAAAGCAATTTATTAGAAAAAAAATGCTATTTGTTGAAAATGTAAAAACACTTATAAAAATCGATATTAAAATAAGGTATTGCACAAAAAATTTTGAAGATAAAATATTTAAAGCGCATAAAATTGCAGACAATTCGAGCCAAAAAATCGATTTATCTTTTAAAAAGCAAAGAAGGCATAGATAACTACATGACCATAAAAATTGAGAAAAATTTCTTGGCGTTAATGAAAATGACCTTGGCCCAATTGAAGGAAAAATCAGGGATGGAAAAACAAGAAAGAATCCAGTTATCAAAAAATAAAAACTAAAGTCTATTTTTGTAAGTTTGAAAAGAAGTAATGACAAGAATGTCCCATTTAAAATGTCATAAATTAATGCTGTTAAATGTCCATACTTTTTTAGAAAATCAATGGGGAGATAAGACAAAATGAAATGATACATAGACGGGTATGTGCAGGCTTTGGGACCTTCGCCTAAAACATTCTGATTATAATCCTGAAGAGAGTTGTTATTTTTTTTTATAAGATCAACATAATAAAAATGAAACGCTTCATCGGTACTTAATTGGTTAAAATTTAAATATTTAATCCTAAAATAAAATGCAAATATAAAAAATGATAAGGATATTAAAAACATTATTTCTCCCAATAGCAAGGATGGGCCAAAATCAAATAACAATTTCCATTTATACTTGGGGGTAGAATGACAGAATCTTTTTTAATGTAACGATTACCGTCACTGCCAAGGTGGCAATCTTGAATCACATAATTATAGGTACGCAGTTCTGGAACACAGTCAGTAAAAACAAATCCAAAATCTTGATATTGAGTGCTAAGATCATTGATTAGCTGCATTCTTTCCGTGTGTTTGTAATTCCCTAATCCATGCAATGTTAGGAATTTTGGACAAAACCCGTATATCTCATTAAAATCATTAACTTCTTCTTCTAGCTTTTTAAGAGGGTTATCATAAATGTAGCATGAACTATGTAAGCCAATTTGGAATTTATCCAAGTATTGTTCTATATATTGAAAAGAATGTTTAAATGGATAATCTAAATTATCTGTTCTTATAAAAACAGACAGGGGGGTATTCGTTTCTAAATGTATATCCGCCAAAATATTAAAATTTTCAAGGCATGTTTGTGTATCTAAATCATGGCGAAAAATAAAATTAACGCTTCTTTGCTCTACATTTTCGTCAAAGCGCAAGATATTAATACGCTTTTGAGATGATATATTTAGAACAGTATTCTGATACTGATTGAATGAAAAAGGAGATGAGCGTAATAAATGTCGATTTCTATTAGCGTATAACTGTATTCTAGTTCTATTTATATAGTTTACAATTTTATTGAGAATCATTTTTTTTTAAAGACACCTATAAACCCACTTGAACAGGAGGTTTTTTGAAAAACATTAATAAAACAAAAGAAGAGCCTATATAACAAAAAAACGGGAAATGAATAATTAGGTTCAATTTGTGAAATGTGTTTTAAAAATTGATGGACCTCTATAGTGGAAGCAATCCATTTCTTAGGAGCATACATTTCTTTATACAAAAAACGTTCATGTTTACTTAAAAGCTTTAGAATATCTTCCCTTTTTAATAATTGTGTTGAAGTGTTGCCAAAATCTTTGCACAAACCTTTTTCGTAAAGCTCATAACTCTTTGGGATATTCTTGAAGATTTTTTCTAAGAATCTTAGGAACCATGGCCGTGTATAAATTGATTTTTTTATAAAGAACTTTCCTAAACCATTTACAACAACTATGGTGCCATTTGGCTTTAAAAGCTTTTTGCATAATTTAAGTAGAGAGTCAGTAGATGGAACAGATAAAAGAACTTCGCTTAGGAGTATCTTGTCGAAAAATCCTTGATAGTTAGGTATCAAATCGTTTTCATCTTCAATCCGAAGAAATCGGATTTGTGAATTTAAAAAATCAGGAATAGGATTTTTTTCTGTTGTGGGAGAAATATCAACTGCTAGGACAAATTTAGCTAATTTTGCCATTTCTACACTGATGTAACCAGAACCACATCCAAAATCTAAAATAGCATCAGATGAAGTTATATCTAGAGCTTCAATTATTTTTGAAACTTGATAATGCTTATAAAGATTTCTCGTTCCAAAAAAACAGGTAATGAAATCTTCTTTTAAATAGCCTGTCGGATTATACCCAAAACGAAAAAACACAGGTTTTTTAGAGACGGGGAATTGCTTTAAAAATAATGTTAAAATATTTTTTATTAATTTTTCCATGAACAGATCATCACAAGAGATTTACTTTTTCAGAACAATACTTAGAGTTTCTTTTGTTACTAAAAATGCTCCATTTTTTTGAATAAATTCAGATATATCTCGTAATACTTGATTGGAATTCTCTGATTTTGATAAAAGTTCAGAAGTTTCAAACCACTGTTGAAAGTCAGAAAGACCATTAAAACCAATCTTATTGTCAAAATAAGAGACATCGATAAGGAAATGCTCTTTTAATAAATCAAGCTCTTCTAAGGATAAAAAGTCTTTATAAAAAGGAATTTTTTTTGTGTTTGATTGATTTATAACATTTATTATTTCTAAATTGCTTCTTTTGGAATACCCTAACAGTAAAACCATGCCATCTTTTTCCAGATACTTTGAATACTTGATGAGTAAGTCAACCATGTTTTTTGAATAATAAAAAGCGTACGATGAAATAATCAAATTATAATTTTTTGTACAATAATTTTGAAAATCATCAATATCTGAACGAATAAGATTAATTCGTGCGCTAGGAAAAAGATCGGATATTGTATCCAAAGACTTTTGAGATTTATCAACAGAAGTAATATTGGAAAAAGGGTATAAGTCATGAATTAAAATAGTTTGTTTTCCTACACCACAACCTATATCCAAACATTCTTTGGGGACACTTATATGGCTCATTAACAAGTCTTTAATCCATGCATCGTAGTTTTTAAATTCATTTTTACTATTAGCGTTCATTCTTGAAATTAAGCCAGAAGTAGATGTAGCTATATTTTTTGACATATTTATTATCCTCAGTATTTGATCTTTTCGTGATAGTGTTGATGGAAAAATGAATCAGGATGTAAAAGAAGACACATAAACTCTGGGTTTTTTTCTTGTATTAACGCTAAAGGATCACTGGATCCATTCTCATCAAGTTTCCCGTGAAAATATTTTTTCCACCTACTTACAAGGGAATCACTTACATAATATCCCCGTTCAAAAAGATTTTTGTCGTAAGCCTCATATAGCAATCCGAAATCTTGTGGTGATCTCTTGTTTTCCCAGAAATCTAAATTATTATTCCCTGTATAATCTCCATGACATGCTGTGCCATATATTTTTGTGTTAAACAGTGTTTCAAAGGTTTTTATACTAGTTCTTAATAGTTTTTCAGGATCTTTGTTGCAAATTTTCTCCATATCCACCAATTCTGTATGAATACCTATCTCATGTCCGGCTTGAATAAGATCTTGAATAATGATCAGCACTGGAAATGAAAAAATATTGTATTTTCCGTGCAACCTAAAAAAAATGTTCCTTTGATATTATATTTATTTAAAATATCAGCAATGTTTTTTACGCGTAGGGGGTCAAAGTCCACGTCTATTCTCAAAACAATTGTTTTAGGCTCAATACGCCTGATACTAAGAAAAAAATCTTTCAAATTTATAAAATTGTATTCTTGAACAGCAACCATAAAAAATTCTTCCAAGTACGAAAATTTAAATAATGATTTCATGAAATTTGCCCGTAAATATATCTAGATTTGTCCTCAATGGCATTAATGTCAAACATAGATGAGGTGACACTATAAAGTTGTTCCCCAAACTTCTTAGCCTCTTTAGGCTGTTCAAGCATATATTTTACTTTTTTCATGATATCATCAGCAGACCTAAAATCAGCTAAAAGCCCAGTAACATAATCTAATATTAATTCATTTTGCCATTCATACTCAAAAGCTACTACTGGAGCTTTCAATAATCCTGCTTCTACCAGAGAACTACCGCCATAGGGAGATAAAATCAAATCTGAACACATCACCGCCGACTTAATATATTGTCTATTCTGATATCCAACCAAATGAAGCTGAGCTTCTACACCATTTTTTATTCCCAGCTGTTTGATTTTTTCCACTTCGCTTCCAGTGCCTATGATCACAAAATGAACATCTTTTTTTTCTTTAAGAATTGGTGTTATTGCTAATAACGATCTATCAATCATCATTTCAGGTGCTATTCGAGACCATAAAAGAATAATCCGACCATCTTTGGGGAATCCTATTAAATTTCTTCTTTCAATCACTGGATATGTTGTAATATTTTGATCTACTTTAATTCTAAGAAGATATGTATTTTGTGGGTTAGCTCCCTTTGCGAGAGCATTATCCATGTTATCTTTATTTGCACCAATAATGAGAGAACAAGATTTGAAAAATAAGAATGAAACAAGATAATCATACAGTTGTATAGCTGACACTCCAAATTTTCCTTTCATTTTAAAGGGGAAAAAAATGGGAAACAGCGTTTGGCTAAAGATCAAATCAATGTTGCCTATCACTTTTGTAACAAGTCGGACGGACAAAGCTATTTTCAAATAAATGCATCTAAAAACAAGATTATTTGGAAAGTCGTTCTCAATAATGCCTATATTTTTATTTCTTAAAAAACAAGCTGTTCTCAAAAAAGCCAGAAAATTCCTTATAGAAACTGTAAGATGCGGGAATATTTTTGCAAGTGCGCTGAAGGTAGAGATATTAATATCTATTTGAATCACATTATTACTCCAACGAATAATTCTATTTTTTCCATCTCCTACACATAAAACGTAAACGTATTTAAAGGGGTCTCTTTTAAAAAGTATTTTTAAGTATTCTGAGGCATTGCTTTTTTGGTGTCTATCAATAGTATCTTGATATCTTTTCAATATACATATGGTTGATTTTTTCTTATCTTTTGGGGTGATAAGAAAATAAAACTTTAAAATAAAGAGCAATAAGAAAAACAAAAAATTAAATAAAAATTTGAAAATTAAGTCTAGGAAGCGCCAGATTATTTTTAATAATCTCATATTTTTATTCCTTTTTTATTTACAAAATTTCCAATAAAAACTTTCAGGAATTCTATTGTATTTTAAAAGAACTCTAAATAAAGGTTCTAAACGTTCGAAGGTTTTTTTATAATTTCCGTAATCATGCCATTCTTTTTTAGGTAGCCTCATGATTTCTTTAAACATTTGGTCGGAAAAACCAAGACGCTTTTTGACAAGGGCAATAATTTCTTCATCAAAAGGTGGAGTTTGAGATATCATCTGAAGTGCTTTATCTCGATTAAGTTGATTTGACCGTACAAGAGCAGCATAGCCAAGAAGCCTACAGTCAATTCCAAAACGCTTTGGCAAAAAATAGCTGTGGTAAAATGCGGTAAAGCGATTTTCTAAATGATGGCCGCCATACCATTCCCAATCAAATTTTCCCTTTAGAAAAGTTTTTGTTTGTTCTTTGTTGTAGTCTAAATAGTAAAGAGGGCGAATGCGCTGTACTTTTGTGAAAATAGAATACCAAAGAAATTTTAAAAGGGTTAAATTGGGAAAAGTTTTCATAGGCAATTTGCCAAATTTTTTGTGAACACTTTCTATATATTTTCCATCCATATAAAGCCAGCCAAGGGGCGAAATTCCTTCGGTTCTAAATGAATGTCCCTCGAGAATATAAGATAAATTATACTTGGTGCATGCTTTATACATTGTCATAATAATCCCTATATCTGTAGGAGCTTCAATATCTTTAACCCCGGCAAGCATAAAAGAACGATATATGTCGTCATATTCCTTGTTATTGACAACGATTGTAAAAAGATCAACATTAAGTTTACTGAGAACTTTTTGGATGTTTTGTGTTGCAATAGGAGAGTTCCACGTGTTATCAAAGTGTACGGCCAAAGGTTTTAGGCCCATTTCTACAGCTTTATATAATAAGTAGGATGAATCACATCCCCCGCTTACACCAATCACACAATCATATTTTTTTCCCTTGTCTGTTCCTGCTGCTTTTATTTGTTGAAAGAGTTTATGTAATTTTTTTTCGCCCTCAGCCCCTGTGGGATAAAGATTTTCTAAATCATTATGGATATAGCAATAATTACATATTCCTTTTTCATCAAAGGTTATATTGGGTACGTCTTCGCCATAAACACATCGACTGCAAATTATTTTATTTTTCATTAAATAGGATCTCTATTTCTTTTCTACTAGGATAGTTTATTAGGACGCTTTGTGAGCTAGTATTTTGAAATACAAAATATGAACCAGCACTAACGGCGCTTGCGCCAGCGTTAATTGCTTTTTTGAAGTCTTTTATACAAGATGCTCCGCCTAACGCTACAACGGGGCAATTAAGCTTGGTAGTGATATTATGTATGAGGTTGATATCATATCCTTTGTGTGTTCCATCTCTAGAAATGTGATTAATAACAATTTCCCCAACTTTTATTTCATCTAATAAAGCTATAGTTGCATCTAAAGATAATGGTGCTTTCTTATGATTACCTTGAGTGCGAAGTTCATATCTGCCAAATATATTTTCCGCAATATTCAAACATCCAACAACAGAAGAAGATCCAAACTCTGAAACACATTTTCTAACTTCCTGAGGATTCGAGAAAATGATGCTTTCAACAAGAATTTTTTCAACACCTGAATTTAATATTTTATTTGCCTCTTCAACAGATTGAATTCCTCCACCATATGTTAGTGGAACCCAACATTCACTTGCAATTTCCTCAATGAGTTGAAAATTTGGCCTGGTTTGTTTACGTATGCACGATATATCAAGAACCATAATTTCGTCTACTTCAAATTTATTAAAAAGATTGATTGTATTAACTGGATCCCCAATATAAGTCGGGTTTTTAAATTTTTTAGTTTTCACAAATGCCTCTTCATATAACAAAAGGCATGGGATAACTCTAGGAGGTAAGGGTGGAAGTATCAGCATGAGGCAAAGTTTTTTAGAAGCTGAAAACCAAATCGATGGCTTTTTTCCGGATGAAACTGGACACCATAAATATTATTGCCACTACGAATAGCAGACACAAAATCATGTTCATAAGAAGTTTTTGCAAGAATATTTGCATAATCATCACAGTCGAACCAATAACTATGCGTAAAATAAAATCGTGGAACAGAATCATATCCCCTAAACAAAATAGATTCTTCAGTAGGTATGACGTAATTCCATCCCATATGGGGGATTTTAAAAAAATTGTCTGCAAAACGCCGAACATTGCCTTTGATAATGCCTAAACCAGGCAAAGCCCCTTCCTCACTTGATTCAGCTAGCATTTGCATGCCCAAACAAATACCAAGAAGTTTTACATTCTGAGATTTGGCCATATCTTTGATTACATCAACAAGATGATAATCTTGTAACGCCTGCATGCCTTTATCAAAAGATCCAACGCCGGGAAGAATTAATTTATCTGCATTTTCAATTTCTCTTGCATTATTTGAAAGAATTGATTTTTTCCCAATGCGAGAAAGCATGTTTTGAATGCTTTTGAAGTTACCTATACCTGTATTAATAATGACGATCATATTTTGATGGGCGTTTTAAGAAAATAAAGATTTGTAGTAGCGAGCTTCCTTAGCATCTGTTGTTTCCATATTAAACATTCTTAGGGCTAGTTCTTTTGCCGCAAGGGCCCTTTTTCTTGCTTCTTCAGGGTGGGAAATAACTTCGTGCATTTTTTCTGCTAGATGAGTTGTGTCGGGAAAATCCGCAAGATATCCAGTTTCTCCATCACGAATAAGCTCATTGTGCCATTCGATGTCAAAAGCAACTACGGGGGTTTCTAACATAACCGCTTCAACAAGGGAGCTCCCCCCCGTATGGAACAACAGATAAAGAAGAGTGTAGGGCGATTTGCGCTATTGAATCCCTATCTTTCTGACCCAGAAGATGCACTCGTTCTTTGCATTTACTTGTGGAAAGGTAGGATTGAATGCGTGATTTTTCTGGACCATCACCGATTATTATAAAATGCAAGTCGCTATTATCGAAATATAATAATTTTTCGAATGCTTGTACAGATTCTAAAACAAGTTTTTCTTGTGACAGGCGTGACCATAAAGATATTATTTTTCCATTTTTAGGAACCCCATCAATCTCTTCTCTTGGTTTTGGTTTTACATTTAGCATGGAGAGTTCGATTTTTATTCTAGAAAGTTTTGTTTTGGATGGATGAGACCCATTTGAAATTGCGCTTAACATATTATTTACGTTGTATCCAATAACAAGATCACAGGACCTATAAAATAGAAGGCTAATTAATTTATCCCACATTGTCTGAAATACCTCAAAAGGAGGAAAAGTCATTTTAAAAGGCCAGAAACACGGAAATGGATTGAAGTAGTATATTAAATCCAAATTCCCGCGTACTTGAGTAACTAATTTAATGGGAAATAAAAATTTAATTAACATTGCTCTTAAAGCTATTTTTGAAGGAAACATTACCTCTAAAACTTCTGGCAAAATTTTTTTTATTAATTTTGCAGTTAATAACATCCCCCAAATTTGCTGAAGAGACCTGGTTGTATATGGTAAAGCCTGTCTGTACTTCTCTAGTGGCATCACAATGTTTATGCCAATGATCTTTTTTCCCAGCTTAAAAATATTTGGTTTCTCATTGCCAATAAATAATATGTAGGTTAAGTCTGCATGAGGTCTAGTAAAATCCCATTCGAAATATTTTGGACCATTACATTCAAGTATTCTGTAAATTCCATCTTTTGTAAGAGAGAAAACTGTTTTTTTAGGATTCTTAATACTTAATTTTCCAAAAGTTCTTGTTAAGGCAACAATCACTAAAAAAGGCAAAAAGAATATACATGCTAAGGCAAAATCAACTAAGCGAAAAAGCTTACGAAATAGAGTCAACACTTTGTTGTATCCTTTTGTGGTTAGATTTTTTGACATAATAATTCCAGTTTGAAATATGCTGAAAATAATCAGTCTTGACTGCAGATTGTGTGAATATTTCTAGCAACCACTATAGGTAGATTAGAGGCAAAAAAATTATTTTTTAAAATACTCCAAAGTAATTTTTTCTTCCTGTAGAACAACTTTTCCAATGATCTTACCTGGAGAACCAGCCAAAATTGAGTAATCTTCGACGCTTTGGTTGACGAATGTGTTTGCCCCAATCAAACAATAGGATCCTATTGTTATACCGGCTTTTATTATTGTTTGTGCTCCAATATGAGCGCAGTTACCAATTAATACATTTGCTTTATGAAATCCCAATTTTCCGCCTGATAGTGCCCACATTACTGAGTCATGAGTATATATATGTACCCCAGCAGATATAGAACAGTAATCTCCAATTTTGATATTGCCACCAGAGCCGTCCAGTATCACGTATGGTCCTATCCATGTTTTAATGCCGATTTTAACATCACCAAACACTAAGGCGCTATTGTAGATGCTTGATCCTTCGTCAAAGCCCAATTTCTTTGCCCTGTCGAAACGATCAAATAGTCCATCCTGAAAGGATAAGCTTCTATCATATTTTTCTTTTAAGAAATTCTCTTGTTCTTCGTAAAGATTAAATAATTTATTTTTTAGATCAGCTGCATTCATGGTTGAAAACCCTGAGAGATTTATTTAAATACAAAAGAGACCATATTGCCAGGCGGTTATTTTGTTTTCTAGATACATGTTGGTTTAATATTTTTTGTATGGCATCTTGATTGAAAATAGGTAAGGAGTTGGTAAGTTCTTTTTGGATGTATTCAATACTTTCTCCTTTAAACCATGAGGCATCAGGTGATGAAAATCCTTGTTTTTTAGTATTTACAATTTTTTTGCCCAGGTATTTTACAAGGGTTTTTCTAAGAATAATCTTTCCACTTTTATTGGCTTGTAGTTTGCTCGCTAAATCGTTTTCGTTTGCCATTTCAAATTGGTTCGAAATCTTCATTGAGCTTGGTAATTTAGTAGCAAAATCAACTAAATTATTATCTAAAAATGGGACGCGAGTTTCTAGGCTATGCGCCATGCTCAACTTGTCTTCAACAACAAGCAAGCCATGCAAAAATGTTTTTGCTTCAAGATAAAGACTGTAATTTATACAGTCACTTGCCTCTAAAGTATCTTTTTTTATTGTTTTAAAAACATCTGCAAAAATATCACGTGTCCAAATATGTTTTACGTCTTCCCATATGGGTGCCAGTAGATCCTTAAGTTGACTGTTTGGGATGAGACGCTGCCATTTTAAGTAATAGCTATCAATGAATTTATCAAAGACAATTGGTTTGTTAGTGTAGAAATATCGCCATGGGTAGCCTCCAAAAAGCTCATCTCCCCCAGCTCCAGACAGCACTACTTTTCCAAACTTACTGGCCAGTTTGGCTGCGTAATAATTCGGATAACTCTGTCCAACACGTGGTTCTTCAAGATGATGTGCATATTTGTCCATACACCTTTCCATATCTCCCGCTTTAAGAACCATCTCATAATGCTCTGTCTTAGCTAAATACGAAATATGCTCTGCTTTTGCGCGTTCATCAAAAGATAATTCAAGACCACTTGCAGAACTTAAGTCAAACCCAATTGTAAATGTTTGCATATGCGGTAGAAATTTACTAGCCACCATGGTAATAGCGCCAGAATCGATGCCCCCGCTTAAATAAGCATTAACTGGTACATCACCAACTAGCTGTCTTTGTACAGCCTGTTTGAATAGACGGTCTGTTTCCTCAACAGCTTCTTCTTCAGATATTTGAAGAGAACCACAAAAATTAAAGTCCCAATATTGATGTTTCTCAAACTTTCCACCTATATCAATGTAGGCATAATGTCCAGGCATCAGCATTTTAATATCTTGAAAAAGAGTTTTATCTGTAAAGAAATTCTGAAATGTCAAATATTCAATCAGACCTTCCTTGTCTAATTTTGATTGATAACAACCAGAGGCGATAATGGCTTTAACTTCCGACGCAAAAACAAAGCTTTTGTCTAAATTATAATAATATAGAGGCTTAATTCCATAACGATCACGAGCTAGAAAAAGCCTTTGTTCTTTTTTATCCCAAATTGCAAAAGCAAACATGCCATTGAATTTGTCTAGGCACTTGCATCCCCATTCAGTATAGGCATAAAGAACAACTTCTGTGTCTGTATTGGAGCGAAATTGATATCCTAAAGCCTCAAGCTGAATACGTAGTTCTTTAAAATTATACACCTCACCATTATAAGTAATGGTAAATCTACCCTCTCGTGTTTGCATTGGCTGATGGCCAGCGGGGCTAAGATCAATAATAGCAAGACGTCGATGTCCCAAAGCAACATACCCATCAATATATTGCCCTTCACCATCAGGACCACGATGAGAGATGCTGTTGGTCATAGCCTTAATTTGGCTATGCGCTACAGGCTGATGATTAATATTAAAGATGCCGGCTATTCCACACATTTCATGTTTTCTTGGCTATACAAGTAATGCCTGCTAATTCTTCATTTATACGTTTAACTTCTAAACCATTTTCAAAACACCACTGCTGTACTTCTTCAATAGTATGTCTATGCGCATTTTTAGGGGCATACCAATCAAAATTGATATGATGCATCTCATCAAAAGATAAATTTGGGTCATAAAATGCTTTAAAGATATGCCAATAAAATAAACGTTGAATATTTATTTTACCTGAAGGAATGCCTAAAACTTTTACATCTTCAGGTACGTTAATTTCTAAATCCAATTTCCCCAGCTCTATACCTAGCGTAGTCAAGGATTTTAATTCGTCCCAACCTTCTTCTGGCGAAAGAGTTTGTAATTTATCTCTAATATAATTGTCTGTAAATTCACGAATTGGGCTCTTTTTCCGATAAACATAAAACATGAAAAAACCACCCGATTTCAAAAATTTAGATAAATGGGAAAATGTTTTTTCTGTGCTATCCGTATGATGCAAAACGCCTTCAGAAAAAATAATATCAAATAAGGGTTCTTGAAAAGGTAGGTTATCAATGCTTTGCTGCATAAATAGGATATTCTTAAAGCCCTTTTCTGAGGCTCGTCTATGTGCAACATGAACAGCTTCAGAAATATCTATCCCCGTATACTGAATTTTATCAGCAACACTTCCCCAATATTCAAAACCTGACATGCCGGCGCCACATCCTGCATCTAAAACAGAAGGGTTATCAAATTTTAGTTGATCCAGCCAATTTTGTGGCTCTTGATATCTTTCAAGTAACCATGCCTTCATCCGTTTAAGGCTAGGTTCAGAATTAAAAGTGTCTTCCTTCTTCCATTTAAATCCAAAAGTCGACTGAGTTTGTTGTTGTGCAGCACTCGTTACAATATGAGCCGGTTGCAACACACCCAGATTCATTTTGTAAGTGTGTTCACCGATTGTACAACTGTCATTCTCTTTTAACATTTTTAGTTCACTTAATTGCATGAAGAGCCTCAATCACATAATCAAAATCTTCCTTCACCATTTTATTATGGAGAGGGATAGCCATGGTGTTTTGATCACAAGCCTTTGCTCCTGGATAATCATCTGGATGGATGTCATATTTTTCTTTGTAAAAACTGAGCATATGTACAGCGTGGGTACCCGGCCTTGTTGCGATTCCTTTTTGTTGGAGAATATCCATAATGTTATTGCGTGGTAGGGGTGATTTTTCTGGGTCAACGTAACACACATAAGCCTGCCAAGCGGGCTGCGTAATATAGTCAGGAGTTGCTTGTGGTTTTAACCAAGGTACATTCTTTAGATTATCCCTGTAATAATTTGCCCATATTTGTCGTTCGGCAATGAATGCTCGTAGCTTTTTTAATTGTACTAATCCAACTGCAGCTTGAAGATCTGTCATGCGATAATTGAAACCTAACATTTTAAAATCGGGTAATAAATAAGGTTTTGTGCTGTGATGGCGGACTTCTTCAGGGATTTCAGCTCCGTGATTGCGCATGGTTTCTGATAGGTGAGCAAGCTCTTTGTCATTTGTTGTTACCATGCCGCCTTCACCTGTTGTGATAGATTTTCGGGGATGGAATGAAAATGCCGCTATATCGCCAAGGGATCCTGCTGAACGATTTTTGTAGGAAGCTCCTGCTGCACAAGCTGCATCTTCCAGAATTTTCACATGAGGCGGAATAATTGCACGAATGGTATCTATATCAGCGCAAAGTCCAAACAGATGAACAGGGATTATAGCTTTGGTGCGCTCAGTGATTTTCGATGTGATATCCTCAACTTTAATATTGAATGTTGTTCTATCAACATCGCAAAAGATGGGCGTAGCTCCACAATAAAGAGCCGCATTAGCAGTTGCAATCCATGTAAAAGCTGGAACTATCACTTCATCCCCGGGGCCAACCCCCAAGGCTTTTAAAGCCAAGTGAAGTCCAGTTGTACAGGATGTGACAGCGATTGCATGATTAACAAGGTGCATTTTCGCAAAATCTTTTTCAAATTGCGCAACTTTGGGTCCTTGTGTTAGCCAGCCGCTTAATAGTGGCTCTCTAATTGCCTGCCATTCTTCGTCACCTAAAGAGGGTATAGCAATGGGTATTTTTCTTAATTTTTCTGTTAATTGTGACATTATATTACCTTCCTTCTTTGCATTTCCACTTGATCAATATGGGACTTGCGCCATTCGATTAGTTTTTGCAAGCCATCCTTTAGCGATACGGAAGCTTTAAACCCAATTTCTTTTTCTGCTTTTTTAGGACAGCCAATGCGGTTTTTTACAAAGGTCAAGCCGGCAGGTTCATATTGAACCGAAAGATTTGATCCCGTGAGTTTCAAAATTATTTCAGCAAGCTCTTTAATTGAGGTTCGAATTCCTGTTCCAACGTTATAGAATTGATCAACAGTGTCTGCTTTCATAGCACAAACATTAGCTTTTGCGCAGTCACCAACATAGACAAAGTCATAAGCTTGAGAACCATCACCATAAACTTTCGGTGCAATACCTTTATCAAGGTTATCTAGCATTTTCATAATGACAGCAATATAGGCACCACGATAATCCTGGCGAGGACCATACACGTTCATATAGCGTAGCCCAACAAGTGGAAGCTTGTAACGATGATGATAAGCGCGTGCCATGGCTTCCCCAGAGATCTTAGTTGCGCCATAGAAATTTGTGTTATTGAAAGGATGATCTTCATCCATGGGCTCACGTACAGCGTCACCATAAACTGATGCTGAAGATGAATAAACAAGACGTTTTATTCCGTGGGTTACACAAGCCTCGAGAACATTAAAAGTTCCTTCAATATTAACTTTAAAAGCTGATCGGGGGAATTCATGGCATTGTAAAAGCCATAGTGCTGCAAAGTGAAATATGCCATCTGCACCTTTAAAGGCTTCATTTAAGATATCTGGTTGGCAGATATCACCGCCGATTTCAAAAACGCGTACACGAGGGTCTTTTAAAGTATTTTCAATATTGCCAATGGTGCCGCGGACAAAATTATCATAAATAATAATTTCTTTTATATCTTCTTTAAGAAGTTCATCGACAGTATGTGACCCAATGAGACCAGCACCACCGACAACGACAAGTTTTTTCCCTGCTAATTCCATCATAACCTCCAATTAAAAATGTTAATGAATTTTTATTCTTTATCTTAATACTTGAATATTTTC
Organism: uncultured Coxiellaceae bacterium; assembly: GCA_964565935.1. Taxonomy (GTDB): domain Bacteria; phylum Pseudomonadota; class Gammaproteobacteria; order UBA9339; family UBA9339; genus JBAXAM01. The sequence goes on along the minus strand of CAZMGW010000001.1, from coordinate 32,749 downwards.
ATAGCCCGTAATTTGTTGCAGCATGCCTTGGTTCATAACCACAATTCGATCACAATTTTTCAAGGTTGTGATGCGGTGGGCTATCATGATGACTGTGTGATTACTGCTAACAGCATTAATGGTTTCCATTAGACGTGATTCGGTTTCGATGTCTAAAGAAGACGTGGCTTCATCAAAAATCAATACCTCTGGGTTACGATAAAGTGCGCGTGCGATGGCGATGCGTTGACGTTCGCCTCCAGATAAGCGAATTCCCCGTTCACCGACGATAGTTTTAGCGCCATCTGGAAGTTGATCAATGAATTTGCGTAGCTGAGCAGCATTAATAGTAGCGTTTAGTTTTGTATCATCTATTTCTTTTTCACCAAAGGCAATATTGGCTCCAATAGTATCATCGGTTAGGTAAATTGATTGTGGAACATAACCTATTTTTTGATGCCATTGATAGGAATTTGCCGGGTACTTATCATCAATTAATATTGAGCCTTCGTGGGGTTTTAGTAGTCCTAATATAATGTCAACTAAGGTTGATTTTCCTGCTCCTGTTTCCCCAATGATACCAATACGTTCACCTTTTTTAATTTCAAGGGAAATGTGTTTGAGTACATTTTTATTGGTGTTGAGATAGCTAAAACTTATATCTTTTAAGTTTATAGAATTATCAAACACAAAATTTGGGACATCAACATAATTTTCTTTAGCCGCAACAGTATTGTATTCGGTATGGACACGTTCGATGGATGGTATCACCGCCTTAAATGAATTTAATTGGTTGACAATGCGGTTTAGTCCTGGCATTAGCCTAAAGCCAGCATAGAGATAACCGCCTAAAATTCCAATCATTTGTACGGGGCTTTCATGCTTAAGGCAAAGAAAGGCTATGGTTGTGACAAAGAGACCAACGAATAGAACTTCTATCACCATACGGGGAGTGGCATTAACAGCAGTTTGAATGGCCTGTATCCAAGATTTTTTGTGGGAATGGTGTTTGTACGCGTTTACAAAGGCCTCGCGTTTTCCAAGTAATACAATTTCTTTAAAGGCATGAAAAAATTGAAGCAGGTTTTGACTGCTGTGTAATCCAGCTTCTTGTAAGCGTTGTCCCCAGCGATAAAATTGTGGAAGTAGTACTTTGCTTACAACAACCCCTAGAATAATTCCAATCCCAAGTATTATAAGCGCCAAGGATGGATTCATAAAAACTATCATGGCAATCAAACAAAAGAAAGTTACAGTTTCTGAAATAATATTTGCCAGTGGCACCATACCGCCCGTAAACATCTGTTCCGCATCACCGCCAACAACAGATAATCCCAGGGACGAATTACGAGTTAAGTAAAAGCCATAGTCAGCTTCGGCATATCGGTATAACAACTTATTTTTAAAATGGTAGTTCATTTTTTGGATAGAAAAGTTTTGGTAGAAAACTTCTGCGGCGGCGGCCATATTTTTGAACAAATAGACTATACCAACAATGATGGCTATGTAAAAAACGATGCGCCCTGGTGGTAAATTAGAGTCAAAACCGATCATAGATAGATATTTTTGGCCGGCTTCAGGTTGGCTTAATACTTGTGCGAATAACACAATCACCGATGCTGTTATAACTTCTAATATGGATGTACACAAAGCAAATACTATAATACCCGCCCATTTAATTTTTTCCTCACGGGTGAGCAAAGATGTTATTTTCTGAACTGCTGATAAAATAGAGGGTGTTGACATATTTACTTTTTCTTTTGAAACACAAATTCGTTACAACCAATGCCGCCAGCACAAGTTTTAAGAAATCTCAACCCAAACCCCCGTGCTTTAAAAAAATCAAAAACTTCTTCAGGTTTTGCAACTTCGAATGGATAACCGCCTACCCAATCCACTACATCGTGCCATGCAGACATGCCGCGATCATTTTTACCATAATTATTCCATGATGTTAGTGGGTTCCCTGTTTTTAAAAAATCCTTTATGAGGGTAGGCGCCCATAGCCTAAATAAAGAGCATATAAAAAGAATATATCTAATAAAGTGTGAAGAATTATTATACTTTTGTTTTACCCAAAGCCATTTTTTAGAAGCGCTACCTTGGTCATTGTAAATAGATATGAATAGTTGTCCGCCGTCCTTAACAAGATTTGCTACATTATCAAACGCTTGATGCATATGGCCGGTGTGATGTAGAACCCCCCAAGAATAGACAACGTCAACTTTCCCAAATTTTTTGAGAAGTTTTTGGTCTAAAACCGATCCTTTTTCAATAGTCCAGTTATCACTACTTTTAGCATATTTTTCTTTAAGGTATTTGGTACAGTTGACAGAGTCTTCATCGTAATCAAAAGAAAAAACCTTTGCACCCAAACGATAAGCTGCAAGACTAAATAGTCCGCTGCCTGAACCTATATCAAGAAATTCCATTCCAGCTAAAGTGGTGCACCCAAGCTTTTCTTTGATGCTTCTTTCGGCTTCAAGGATGCGATCTTCGTTTAAGAGGTTTAAAAAATTTGACCAGTTTTTGCCAAATGAGAATCGATTTTGCGGGTCTGTAGTTTTTGTATTGCTCATAATAATCGTATTGGCTTCAGTTATGATTTTACCACTGCTGCCGCAGCCCGGGTGCGTTTTTAGGCACCAAGACTGCAAAAAATGTACTATTATTTGTTATGCTGCTTCTACAGCATGATAAGGCAGGGAAATTTTCATCTCTCGGCCTAAAAAATTTAACAACAACTGGATGCGTTGCTTATTATCCAGAGTTTCAAAAACCGCTACCTGGTCTTTAAAAGCGCCATCTAAGATACGAACTTTATCGCCTTTTGTAAACAACAAGAGACTGGTAACTGGTACTAGGCCGTCTTCGTTTTCTTGTGCTTTTAAATTTTCAATAATTTCATTTGGTACTACCGCAGGATGATTGTCATTGGTCAATAAGTAGGATACGCCGCGTGTCCCATTCACACTGCGCCAAGGTGATGTTTTTAAATCCATTCCTACAAATAAGTAACGAGGAAATAATGGGGCCAAAACTTCTTCTATTTTGCGTGCATGGCGACGAGTTTTTTTAAATTGGGGCAGATAAATTTCAAACCCCTGTTCTAACAGATGCTGTTTTGCGATATTTTCTTTCAAGGGTTGTGTGTGGGCGACAAACCAACTAATCATGGAGTCACCTTTGATATGTGAAGTAGCTTTAAAATCAATAACTTGCTTTGGTCTACTTTGTCTTTGATCTCATCATATGTGCCTTGAGGGTTTATGATGTTTGTTACAATGACGGCATCATAATCCTTAAATTCTTTGTCTGCCCCCACTGTTTCTGTCTGAATATCAGTTCCATGTGCCACTAATTTGGCAATATCTGCCAAATCACCTTCGCCTACCAAGCCAATTTTGAGCCAAGCATTAGCTTTGCAATGGGCGAATATTTCTTCGCATTGAGATCTTGCATCACGGAAAAAAGTCAAAGATCGTGCAAGATAGTCTGTTACCATGAGGCTTTTCTCTTTAAAGCCATCTGGGGTTAAAAAGTAGGTAACCCGTTTTGGAGAGATTTGAGAGATGCGAACCCATCCTTTGGTTACACAGCTTTTTAAATACTGATTCATTAAACCCAAGGCAATTCCTAATTCAGACGCCAAGCCGCGTTGGGTAAACGAAGGATTGCGTTCAATCTCGCTTAGGAGATGCACCATAACTTTTTGTTCTGTTTGTTCGCGTGTGTTTTGAAAAGCTGCCATTGGTTGTTTTTTCTCTTAGTGTGTCAATAAATCATGCTTTTTGTTCATGAACGGAACTTACATTAAGTCGTGGCCGCAGTCAAGCGATACCTTAAAGTTCTTATATCAATCCTGATGTTGTTAATCCATACAAAATTAAAAACTGTTTTGACTGTTTTGTACTAGACATGATAGGATCCACGACGAAGTTACACCTGAAAATATTGCGATAACTTCTTGTTAAATATAAATAAAATAACATGAACCAGAAAGAAAGTAATTAAAAATGTGCGGAATAACTGGCTTTTTTTCATTAAATCCACGTCCTAAAGAGTTCTATACTGAATCTATAAAAAAAATGGCTGATGCGCTCACGCATCGTGGTCCTGATGATAGCGGGTATTGGGTTGATGTTGGTTCTAACCTTGCGCTTGGACATCGTAGATTGTCTATAATTGATCTTAACCCTACTGGGCATCAGCCTATGTTTTCATCTCAGGATCGGTTTGTTATAGTTTATAATGGTGAAATATACAATTACTTAGACCTTAAAAAAGAATTAGACAAGTCAGTCTCAACTTCTTGGCAGGGACATTCAGATACTGAGGTGTTGCTCCGAGGATTCGAATATTGGGGCATAAAAAAAACCCTAGAAAAAATGTGTGGGATGTTTGCCATTGCGGTGTTTGATAAGCAAGCTAAGAAATTAATTTTGGCTCGAGACCGCATCGGGGAAAAACCTCTTTATTATGGTTGGCTAGGCGATATTTTTGTTTTTGGTTCCGAATTAAAGATTCTAAAAGGCATAAGCGTTAAAAAACCAGCATTAGATATGGAAGCTTTGGGGGCTTATTTTCGTTATGGGTATATTCCAGCTCCATATAGTATCTTCCAGGGTATCAAAAAAGTTTTACCTGGCACTTACGCTGAGATTGATTTAGCGGCGCTTGGTAGAAAAGATGAGCTGGTGTTTGATAGGTATTGGGCTGCTAAAGACTTTTTTAGTGACGCAAAATTACCAGTTAGTGAAGCACAGAATAAACTTGAAAATATTCTTGAGCATGTGATTCAACAGACCATGATTGGTGATGTTCCAATTGGGGCATTCTTGTCAGGAGGAATAGACTCTTCTTTGATTGTCGCTCTTATGCAGAAAGCAAGTTCAAAGAAGATCAAGACTTTTACAATTGGTTTTGATGATGCTGAATTTAATGAAGCACAACACGCACTAGCAGTGGCGAAGCATCTGGGCACTGATCATACAGAACTATACCTTACCCCTAATGATACTTTTGATATTATCCCGAAACTACCAAAGATTTACGACGAACCTTTTGCCGACTCATCTCAACTTCCGACAATTCTTATTTCTACACTTACGAGATCCAAAGTAACAGTAGCGCTTTCGGGGGATGGGGGTGATGAATTGTTTGCTGGATACACAAGATATTTAATGGCAAAAAAATTGCTTGATGTGAAGAGCTTGTTGCCTGATTATTTAAACCAGATGGCAGCTAATTTTATTTTAGCTATTCCCAATATTGCTGAATATGACAGTAAAATTTTAGCCAAGCTCGGTATGGCTAGGGCATGGGGCTTGGGTCGTCGGGCGGCACTAACATTAAAAATGCCAGCAGATCAGATTTATGAATCTATTATGTCTCAGTTGCCATTAGATGATGAAGTGATTTTGCAAGATTCATGGCATAATACTTTGCAAGGTATGCATCATCTTGAAAATATTGATGTTATAAGTCAAATGATGTATGTGGATATGATGACATATTTGCCAGATGACATTATGGTGAAAGTTGATCGTGCCGCTATGTCGGTTAGTTTGGAGACCAGGGCGCCATTTCTTGATCGTCGCGTTGTGGAGTTTGCCTGTTCTTTGCCATTGCAGACGAAACTTAAGGGTAAATGCGCAAAAAGCATTTTAAAAAATATATTGTACCAATATGTTCCTCGTGATTTGTTAGAAAGACCAAAGCAAGGGTTTGGCGTTCCCATAGCTTCTTGGTTGCGCGGTCCGCTAAAAGGGTGGGCGAGTGATTTATTGTCGCGAGAAATGTTAGCAAAACATGGTTGCCTTAATGTTAATTTAATAGAGAAGAAGTGGCATGATCATTTATCGGGTAAGAAAAATTTAGCTCCTTTTTTATGGGAGATGTTGATGTTTCAGTCTTGGTATAGCGAGTATATGGAGTCATAAGTGAAGATATTGTTTTTCATTTCATCGTTGCGAGCTGGGGGAGCAGAGCGTGTGGCATCGCTTCTATGCAATCATTGGTCAAAGGTGGAAAATTTGGAAGTTTCTTTACTGACTTATGACGCACCACAAAACGATTTTTATGTAGTTAACGAAAGTGTAAAACGTTATTGGACTGGGATTTTTCGTAGTAATGACGATAATGGCGGTCAGAGTAATATTTTAAAAAGAGTTTATTTGAACTTTATTAGGATATTGCGCATAAGAAAAGTTCTGGTGTCTGTGCGTCCAGATGTGATGGTTAGTTTTATGGATGCTCAAAATATTGTGGCATTGGTGGCTTGTTTATTTACCGGTATACCAGTTGTTATTTCTGAGCGTACTTATCCTCAATATTTTAATGAAGGGAATCTTTTCGATTGGTTGCGAAAAATAATTTATAAGTTGAGCAGTGCTTTTGTTGCGCAGACTAATACTGTAGCAGTGTGGGCGCAGAAATTTCTTTGTAATACAAAAATAGCGATTATACCGAATCCACTTGATGTGGTTAAAATACTACAAAACGATAAGTCTAGTATAAGACAAAATTATATATTATATGTGGGTAGGTTATCTTCACAAAAAGGGCCTGATCTTTTGATTGAGGCTTATTCTAAATGCTATAAAGACTATCCTCAATGGCGCTTATTACTAGTGGGGGACGGGGAGGAGAGGAAAAAACTAGAAGAGCAAATTGCAAGATTGGGTTTGGGAGAATATGTGGTTTTAACTGGTCGCACGAGTAACCCTGAAATGTATTATAAATCAGCGAAAATATTTGTGTTAAGTTCTAGGGTAGAGGGGTTTCCCAATGCGTTGCTTGAGGCGATGGCTTATGGGCTTCCAGTTATTAGTTTTGATTGTGAGGCTGGGCCATCAGATATCATTAAGAGTGGGGAAAATGGATTGTTGGTGCCGGCGGGTGATATTAGTGCTTTGTCAGAGGCCATGAAAAAACTCATGGACGATGAGGTTCTGAGAGATAAATTATCTAACGAAGCGTTGAAGGTGGTCGATAGATACAGTGTTGAACTTATATCAAAGCAATGGATCTGTTTGTTGAGAGAGAGGTTGTTTATTAAATAAAAACCCATGTTATTTTTTGTGAGGCTGTTAATATTTTCAGTCTTGTTGTTTGGATATATAGTATAAACAATTTTACATATAGCGGGAGGGGGTATGTGCACACTTGTAACAGGAGCGGCAGGATTTATAGGTGCTGGCGTAAGTCATGAATTGCTACAGCGAGGTCAGAGTGTATTGGGTATTGATAATTTAAATGATTACTACGATGTGAATTTAAAGTTGGCAAGAATTGCTAATCTTTCAAAGTTTGATAACTTCAATTTTTATAAAGAGGATATAGGTAACTACGATGCGTTAGTGAAGCTAATAGAAAAATATAAGGTTAAAAATATAGTTCATTTGGCTGCGCAAGCAGGGGTGCGTTATTCATTGGTTAATCCAAGAATTTACATTGAAAGCAATATCAATGGTTTTTTTAATGTTATTGAGGCGGCTAAAAACACTGGGATCGAAAAGTTTGTTTATGCGTCATCAAGCTCAGTATATGGTATGGTTGATGGTAAACATGCCGTTTCTGAAGAGGAAAAAACGGATTGTCCGGCATCATTATATGCTGCTACTAAGAGGTCTGATGAGCTGATAGCTTATTCATATGCAAGGTTATACGGGTTACCATGTGTGGGATTACGTTATTTTACTGTATATGGTCCATGGGGTAGGCCGGATATGGCGATTTTTGGTTTTACCCAAAAAATATTATCCAACACCCCTATAGAGATATTCAACAATGGGGATATGTTGAGAGATTTTACTTACGTTGACGATGTTGTGTCTTCTACAGTAACTGTTTTGTATGATATAACACATAAAGAACGTTTTAAGCAAAATAGTGATGAGCGTATTCCATATTGGATATATAACGTTGGAAATAACCATCCAATCAAATTATTGGATCTGATAACTACGCTTGAGAAAGCAATAGGCAAAGAGGCTATTAAGAATTTTTTACCTCTTCAAGCGGGTGACGTGGTAAATACCTGGGCTAATAATAGCCTTATTAAGTCAGATTTTCATATTAAGATATCAACGGATATTAGTGTAGGGGTTGAAAAATTTATTCAGTGGTACAAGAGTTATTATAACGTGTCTTAGAAGATGTTTTTTATGTTTTGGCTGTTTTAGTAATTTGCCCAAGGTATAGCTGACGATAAAGGTTGCTGCTGGCAGGTAAGGAAAAGTTATCTATAATTCTTTGGCGAACCAGGGATGGTTGAATTTGTTGTGATAGTAAATGTTTCCATGCTTGAGCCAATGCTTGAGGGTCTTTTGGTGGGACGGTGATTCCTTGATCTCCAAGGATTAGTCTTGTATCCCCGACATCAGTTCCTACACATGGGATGCCGCAGGACATGGCTTCTGCTATAACGTTAGGAAAAGCTTCGCCGTAAGCTGAAGGCGAGCAGTAAATGTCGAGAACATTATATATATTATGCGTGTCGCTAATTTTATCTAAAAGATGGCAGTGGTTATTAAGGTTTTCATTTTCAATCCATTTGTTGACCAATGGATTTTCCTTGGTTAATCCATCGCCACAAAGAAGAAATTGAGCATTTGGTTCGTGTTCAAGAAATAAACGAGCGGCCTTGAGAAAGTTGGGGATGTCTTTTTGAGGATGTAATCTACCAACAAATCCTATGACGATTTCCAGGTCTCCTATCCCTAGTTCCTTTCTTAACTGGGTTTTTATCTGTGGTTTTGGAGAAAACAGTTCGATGTCGATGCCGTTAGGAATAACTATAAAGTTGTCTTTTCTATATCCCCACTTCTGATGCAATAAAGCCGCATAGTGAGAGCAGGAAACTATAGTTTCTGGTATATATTTTGATAAGACGGCTCCTGTTTTAACGACATAATTTGTAAAAGTATTAAGTTTTAAACTCTCGGGTGTTTCTTTGCTTAAAGAGCTGTTGCGAATATTCCAAATTACTGGGAGTTTGTTAATTTTAGCAGCTATTCCTCCTATAACATTAGCGTGATACATCCAAGTTTGTACTAAGTGTGGAGCTTGTTGTTTTAAAAGACTGCTTAAAGAAAATAACTTGTAAATCTCATGAATATTTTTGGAAGAAATGTCTAAACTGGTAACGGATGCTGCTTTTTCAAAGAATAACTGAGTAAAGTTAGTGTCTTCTATGGGGGCTAGAGAGACAACGTGATGCTGAAAATCTTTTAAGCTAGATACAAGGCGCAGTAAAAATGTTTCAGCGCCACCCGGAGCCAAATCGGTTATAATGTGTGTAATAGTTGGTATTTTTTGCGGCATATGCTGTTTTAATGTTCTCTCTAAGCATTGTTCCTGTATTGGATTATATTATAGCTGATTTTTCTGGGATATTGCCATGATTTTTTGGGGAATATTTTTGTGAGCAGGAAAGCGGATTTTTTGAGGGCGTATGGTTGTGTTTTTCGGTTTTTTAGTTTTATATAAGCAAAAAAACATGGTTGATATGGAGTATTACGGAAAAATTTTCAGCTCCGCTTTTTCTTGTATATTATCAACGAAATGGTATGGTTTGCCAATATCATCTAAGCGAGCTATTGTTTGCATTGAAAAGAGAAGAAAAAATTAATTACAGACGCGGGTTGTTAACTTGGTTGGTGAAAAATATTTTAGTTGGGTATGGAGGTGTGATGTGCGCAAAATTCTTTTTGCAAAGAAGAATGAGTGTGAGGTTTATTCCCACTGAAGTGTTGCTGATTATATTGTTTTTTTGGAGTGCCGCGTTATACCTACATTAGTGTTTGTATGGCGCACACATCGCATTTGTTTGCCTATGTGTGTTTGATGTCTCTTGGTCATAAAAAATTGGATAGTAAAATGTTGTTATCTTGATGTGCAATAAGCAGATTGAAGCTATATGGTTTGAGAACAAAATTAAGGCCTACCCATGTGTGGTATCACAGGAATCGTATATAACAATAATTCAAACGAATTGCAGTGTGTTACTGACATGACCTCTGCAATTCACTCCCGTGGTCCTGATGATCATGGTGTTTGGCTTGACCAAGCAGCTGGGGTTGCGTTTGGTCATCGACGTCTTTCGATTATTGATCTTTCTGCTGCTGGACACCAACCGATGCATTCTGCTTCAAAAAGATATGTTATTACTTATAATGGTGAGATTTATAATTATCTTGATATTAGAAAGGAGCTGAATGCTTTAGGTGTTAGGTTTGTTGGCCACTCTGATACGGAGGTTGTGTTGGCAGCAATTGAGGTTTGGGGGATCGTAGAGGCGATCAAGAGATTTAACGGTATGTTTGCTTTTGCTATTTGGGATGCTGCCACTAAAAAAATCTATTTAGCTCGGGATCGGTTTGGTGAAAAACCCCTTTATTATGGTTGGATAAATAATACATTGATTTTTGGGTCTGAGTTGAAGGCTTTAAAGAAATACCATCCTTGGCAGCCCAGGGTGTTGCCTAAAGCGGTTGCTTTATTTTTACGCTATAGTTATGTTCCAGCGCCATTTTCTATTTATGAAGATATATATAAAATAACACCCGGGACAATTCTTGAGATTGATGATAAAAAAAATCAAAAACAATATATTTATTGGTCGGCAGTTTCTGCTGCAAAAGAGGCGGCGCAAAAGATAAAAACCTTTGATGCTAACAATGAACAAGTTGTTTTAAATGAATTACACTCTTGTCTAGCAACGTCAGTAAAGCAAAGATGTGTTTCTGATGTGCCGGTTGGTGTGTTCCTGTCTGGTGGTATAGACTCTTCTTTAGTTGCTAGCCTCATGCAAGAGCAAAATAGTTGTCCAGTTAAAACCTTTACTATTGGTTTTCATGAAAAGTTCTTTAATAACGAAGCCCCCACCGCGAAAAAAATAGCGGGAATTTTACAAACCGAACATACCGAGCATTATGTTTCATTAAAAGAAATGCTTGATGTGGTGCCAAAATTACCCGAAATTTATGATGAGCCGTTTGCAGATTCTTCACAAATACCAACCTATATTGTTAGTAGTTTAGCGCGGCAGCAGGTTAAGGTTTGTTTGAGTGGTGATGGTGGTGACGAGTTGTTTGGCGGTTATAATCGTTATGTTTGGCTAAATAAGATTTATCAATTGTCGCAACGTTTTCCGAGTTTATTTCCTTTATTAGCAAAAATATTTACTGAAAAACAATTAGATGCTGTAAGTGCTATAACTAATAAAATTTGTCCTAAACTTTCCTGTGTGGCAGCTTTAGGGCAAAAAATGCATAAAACCGCTCGCTCACTATGTTTAGCCAAATCCCAGAAAGAATTCTATGCCAATATTGTCTCCACTATCATTAATCCTGAAGATATTATGGCGACGTCGCCACATTCCAGTCCAGGTTCTTATGATGATGTGGCTAATGGTGATTGGGCGAATAATAATGATTTTGTTCATTGGATGATGCTGGCTGATACGGTTTCTTATTTGCCGGGAGATATCTTGACTAAGGTCGATCGTGCATCTATGGGGGTTGGTTTGGAGGTAAGAACACCTTATTTGGATCCTGAGGTTTACTCTTTTGCTTGGTCTCTGCCGCTTGGGGCTAAAATACATGATCATAAGAATAAATATTTATTAAGAAAGTTGTTGGCCCGGTTTGTACCGCAAAAAATTTTAGATTTACCAAAAGTTGGTTTTGGAGCTCCTATAGGTGCATGGCTAAAGGGCCCTTTAAAAGACTGGGCTGAAAATTTAATCGATGAGAATAAATTAGAGCAACAACAATATTTGCGGTCTGATGTGGTCAAAAAATATTGGCAAGAACATTTATCTGGTAAAAAAGATTGGTCCTACCTTATGTGGAATATTTTGATGTTTCAAGCATGGTTAGAAAAAAATGAATAAGACAATATTGTTATTTGGTGCTAGTTCTTTAGGCTTAATTAATTTTCGTTTAAATTTCATGAAAGATCTTAAAGGGTTGGGTTACAGTGTTGTGGCTTGTGCACCTTTAGATTCTCATAGTGAATCCGTGAAAGTGGAGTTGGGGTCTTTGGGAATAGATTTTTTGTCATTAAAGCTAAAGAAATCCAGTATAAGTGTTTTTAGTGACTTGGGTGTAATAGTTGCTTTATATAAAATTATAGTTGCGCAAAATCCTGATATGGTTTTTTTGTATAACATAAAACCGGTTATTTACGGCTCTCTTGTTTCTAAGGCCGCTGGAGTTAAAAAAATATACTCAATGATAACTGGTGTAGGAACGGTTTTTATTAGTGAGAAAATTGCCACAAAATTGCTTTGTAGTTTGGTAAAAGCTTTGTATAAGATATCATTAAAATTTAATACCAAGGTGTTTTTTCAAAATCCTGATGATTTAAATTTATTTGTAGATGAGCAGATTGTGCCCAAAGAAAAAGTAGTTTTAGTTAATGGGTCTGGGGTGGATGTTAATCATTATGCTCCTGCCCCTTTGTCTCAAACAGCCAAGTTTCTTATGGTTGCTCGATTGATTAAAGACAAAGGTATTTATGAGTATGTCTCGGCTTGTAAAATATTGAAGAGTCGTTATCCCCATGCTGTATTTTGTTTGGTAGGGGATTTGGACTCTAACCCAACATCTCTGAGCGCTAAGGAGTTAAAAACACTTGTGGACGAAAAGATTGTTGATTATAGTGGCGGAGTAAGGGATATTAGGCCGGTTTTGAGTGTTGCTAGCGTTTTTGTTTTGCCTTCTTATCGTGAAGGAACCTCCAAGGCGGTGCTTGAGGCAATGGCTATGGGCAGACCAATTATTACCACTGATGCTCCTGGTTGTCGGGAAACGATCGTCGAAGGGGTTAATGGGTATTTGGTGCCGATAAAAAACATTGTTGCTTTGGTAGAAACAATGGAAAAATTTATTTTACAGCCGGAAATAATTGCAAAGATGGGGAAAGAAAGTAGACGTATTGCTGAAGAAAAATATGATGTCAATAAGGTCAATAAGTCTATTTTGAATGTAATTAATGCTGTTTAAGAAAATATAGTTTTGTTATGAGGTTACAATGAAAAAAGACATGAGAAAGATTTCGGTTATAGGACTTGGTTATGTTGGATTACCAATGGCTGTGGAGTTTGCTAAAAAACAAAAAGTTGTGGCATTTGATATTAACTCTAAGCGCATAGATGCGTTAAGAAATGGGGTTGATCAAACTTTAGAAGTTGCCGCTACAGATTTAAGCTCAGCAAACTTGCTTTTTACTTCTAATCCAGAAGATCTTAAGCAGGCTGACTTTCATATTATTGCGGTTCCAACGCCAATTAATAAGGCCAAGCAGCCGGATTTGGGCTGTTTGCTTAGTGCTTCTGAGTTGGTGGGTAAACAACTAAAAAAGGGCGATATTGTAGTTTATGAGTCGACGGTATATCCCGGAGCTACAGAAGAAGATTGTGTTCCGGTTTTGGAAAAATTTTCCGGATTGCGTTGTGGTGTTGATTTTTATATTGGTTATTCACCGGAAAGAATTAACCCTAGTGACAAAGAACATACTTTTAAAAGCATTCGTAAAGTAGTTTCGGGGCAAACCCCAGAGGTTTTAGAGATTGTTGCTGATGTTTACTCTTCAGTTGTTACAGCCGGCGTTTATAAGGCATCGAGTATTATGGTGGCTGAGGCAGCCAAGGTTATAGAAAATACCCAGCGGGATATTAATATAGCCTTGATTAATGAGTTGGCTCTTATTTTTGAAAAATTAAATATTGATACCGCAGAGGTGCTGGCTGCGGCTGGTACCAAGTGGAATTTTTTGCCCTTTAAGCCAGGATTGGTTGGTGGTCATTGTATTGGTGTAGATCCTTATTATTTGACCTATAAAGCCAATATGCTGGGGTTGAATCCACAGGTAATTTTGTCGGGGAGGAGAATTAATGATGATATGGGAAAATATGTTGCTGAACAAACCATCAAAAAAATGGTTAGAATGGGAAAGGCAGTTAATGGGGCAAATGTTGCTATATTGGGTTTAACCTTCAAAGAGGATTGTAATGATATTCGCAATACAAGGGTAGTTGATATTATTGAGGAATTGCGTAGTTATCATGTTAATGTTTTAGTGCACGATCCTTTGGCCGACGCTGAAGAGGTAAAACATGAGTATGGTATAATCCTTAGTGACTGGGATGATATAAGGGATGTTGATGCGATTGTGCTAGCGGTTGCTCATAAGTTTTATTTGGATATGCCTATTAAAGAATTGGTTGCCAAAGCAGTTGAGCCTAAGTTACTGATTGATGTTAAAAGTGTTATTGATAAGGAAGTTTTAGCCAAATACAACGTTGCTGTTTGGCGTTTGTAGATGAGTTTTATGAATTATACAGAACTAAAACAATATCTAGCTGATCATCAATTTACCTGGCTAATAACTGGCGTGGCTGGTTTTATAGGCTCCAATCTAATGGAGACTTTGTTAGCTTTAAACCAAAAAGTAGTTGGTTTGGATAATTTTGCTACTGGCCACAAGCGCAATATAGATGAGGTTTTGCAAAAAGTTTCGCCTGAGCAGGCCAAAAACTTTACTTTTTATGAAGGGGATATTCGTTCTCTTAAAGATTGCGAGCAGGTTATGCGTGGAGTTGATTATGTTTTACACCAGGCGGCTTTAGGTAGCGTCCCTCGTTCGATTAAAGACCCGGTTGCGACACATGAGGTTAATGCTAGCGGCTTTCTCAATGTTTTAACGGCGGCAAAAGATAATGAGGTAAAGCGGTTTGTCTATGCTTCTTCTAGTTCAGTTTATGGTGATTCACCAGTATTGCCTAAAGTAGAAATAAACGTGGGCAGCCATCTGTCCCCATACGCTGTTTCTAAACATGTTGGTGAGCATTATGCAAAAGTTTTTTCGCTATGCTATGGAATGGAAACAATAGGCTTAAGATATTTTAATGTTTTTGGGGCTCGGCAAGATCCTCATGGAGTATATGCAGCGGTAATCCCGCTATGGTTTAAGGCCATGCTGAGCCAAGATTCAATATATATTAATGGCGATGGCAAAACAACGCGTGATTTTTGTTATGTGGAAAACGTGGTTCAGGCGAATTTATTAGCGGCATTCTCTGATAATATCGATGCCATTAATACAATTTATAATGTTGCTGTCGGTGAGCAGACATCACTAGGTGAATTATTTGTCATTATTAGGTCATTACTTGGGTGCCCCGATAATTACAATCCGGTATATCGAGAGTTTCGCTCTGGGGATGTAAAACACTCACTAGCAAATATTGAAAAAGCAAAAAAACTTTTAAAATATAATCCTGAGTACAAAATTCGAGATGGTTTGCGTTTAGCATGTGATTGGTACATGGCGCATTTACAGTAAAAATCCCGTATTGCTTAGTGATAACTTGTACATCTGAGGAAAATAGCATTGTTAAATTGTAATAAAAGATATTGTTATCAATGGGCAAAAAGAGTTTTTGATATTATTTTTTCTTTAATACTATTAATACTGTTTATCCCATTACTTTTATTTTTGTCTATAGCTATTAAACTAAATTCGCATGGGTCTATTTTATATCGAGGCTCAAGAGTTGGTTTGCATGGAAAGCAATTTAAAATTTTGAAGTTTAGAACCATGGTAGAAAATGCTGAAAGTATAGGCGGTCCTTCGACGGCGCTTAATGATCCCCGCTTAACTAAGATAGGTAGATTTTTAAGAAAATATAAACTTGATGAGTTGCCGCAATTGGTCAATATTTTAATTGGTGATATGAGTTTTGTTGGTCCACGACCCCAGGTGCAAAAATATACAGATCTGTATACGTCAGAAGAACAGATTATACTGAGTGTTAAGCCCGGCCTTACCGATTATGCCTCTCTGCGGTTTATAAATCTTGATCAACTTTTGGGAGATGATAAAGTAGATGAAAAATACATGAGGGAAGTCGAGCCAGAAAAAAACAAATTACGGATTGAATATGTAAAGAAAAGAGCGTTTTGTTCGGACTTGAAAATTATTTTTTTAACTATCCTTATGACATTGAAGATAAAACAAAAATGGAATACGCAAGACTAGGTAACTCTGACCTGTATATTTCCAAAATAGGTTTTGGTTGTTGGGCGATTGGAAGTCATGGCTATGGAGCCGTAGATGATGATGAGTCGGTTAGGTCTATAAGGCTAGCGTTGAGTTTGGGGGTTAATTTTTTTGATACAGCTGATGTTTATGGGTTCGGACATTCTGAAAATATTTTGTATAAAGCTCTAGGAGCCAAAATCAGAGACGTTGTTGTTGCTACGAAATTTGGTGTTAATTGGGATAAAAATGGAAAAACATTTAAGGATTGTAGTTCCAAAAGAATATTTGAAGCTGTTGAGCAAAGCCTTCGTCGTCTCAACATAGATTGTATTCCCCTGTATCAACTTCATCACTATGATGGAATAACTCCCATCGAAGAAATCCTGGAGTCTTTAGAGAAATGTCAAAAATCTGGAAAAATTAGATATATTGGTTTTTCTAACACATCGATGGAGTTTATAAAAACCGCTCAAAATATGAAAAGAATTGAGTCATTGCAATGTGAGTATAATTTGGTTCAAAGGAAAAACGAAAAAGACATAGAAATTTGTAGCAAAGAAATGGGGATGGGAATAATTGCCTATAGCGTTTTGGCTAGAGGTTTTTTTTCTGGTAAATGTAATCTTGTATCCAAGGTTGACGATAAAGATACAAGAAACAAAGATGCGGCCTTTGTGGGGGATGAATTAGTAAGAAGGATGGTTGCATTGGAAAAGTTGAAAAAAATAGCTTATCATTATCAGAAAACCCCATCTCAATTGGCAATTAGGTGGGTGCTTAGTAATTTTAATGTAACATGTGCTCTTACAGGGATAAAAAATAGTGATCAGGTGGCTGAAAACTTTTATTATGGAAGTTGGGAATTGAAGAAATCAGATATGGATGAGCTTGATAATTTGTTGGGTTGATATATGAACGGCAAAAGAATGTTGCTTAATGAGTTGGCTGATCCAGGCTTTTATACGGATAGTATAAATATATGTAGCCATTCTGATGAAGAAGTAATGTTGGCTTTAAAGCAAATGTTGCTTATAAGGCAGCTTGAGCTAGTAATAGCCGATCTAGTTAAAAATAATAACGCTAAATGTCCCTGTCATCTGGCCGTAGGCCAAGAAGCTATCGCCGTAGGTGTTGCTAAACATCTAAATAAGACCGATAGAGTTTTTGGTACCCACCGTTCTCATGCTCATTATTTGGCATTGGGTGGAGATATGTATGCTTTGTTGGCTGAGATTTTTGGTCGAGAGGCTGGTTGTTCTGGTGGTATGGGCGGATCGATGCATTTAATTGATAAGGAAAATGGTTTTTTGGGTTCGGTGCCAATTGTAGCTGGAACTATACCACTAGCAGCTGGAGCTGGATTAGCCGCTAAATTACAAAAAACTAACGATGTAGCGGTTTGTTTTTTTGGTGATGGTGCGGTGGAAGAGGGTGTATTTCATGAAACAATGAATCTGGCTGCCATACAGAAATTACCCGTGTTGTTTGTTTGTGAAAATAATCTTTATGCTAGTCATTTAGATATTAAACAAAGGCAGCTTAGTGATAGTACAGCGCGTTATGCTCAGGCTCACTGTATGGACTTTAGTGTTGTGGATGGTAATGATGTTTTTGCTGTGATGGATACCACAAAGAAGCTAGTAGATAAAATTCGGCAGGGAAATGGACCAGCTTTTTTAGAAGCGGTTACATATCGTTGGTTGGGACATGTTGGCGCCAATGAAGATATTGATGTAGGTGTACGTAGAAGTAAGGAAGATTTAATTAAATGGAAGAAGCGTGATCCTATAAAAAGATTGGTCGATGCTATGTTTAATAGTGGCTTAATTGACAGCGATAGTTATCAAAAAATAGAGCAAGAAACACAAAATTATATTGAGGCTGAGCTTAGCAGGGCCAGTATTGCCCCATATCCTAGTAAAGATAAATTACTTTATAAAGTTTATTGTGATTAACATGACCACAAAAAAAACCACATATGGACAGGCTATACGAGAAGGTTTTCAATATGTGTTGAAAAACCATCCGGAAACTTTTGTTATTGGCCAAGGGCTTTGGAGTCCGTGGTATGTTGGTAGCTCCATGACTGATTTAGAAAAAGAATTTGGTAAGGATAGAATTATTGATAGTCCGGTTTCAGAATTGGCATGTACTGGAGCTGCTATAGGGGCGGCTATAAGTGGCTGTAGATCTATAGTAGTTCATCCGCGTATGGATTTTATGTTGTTGGCAACAGATACCATAATTAATCAGGCATCCAAGTGGTCGTATATGTTCGCTGGGAAAGCAAAAGTTCCTGTTACTATACGTGGAATCATTAATCGTGGTGGTGAACAGGGGGCGCAACACTCACAAGCTTTACATTCACTATATGCTCATATCCCAGGGTTAAGGGTGGTGATGCCTGCAACTGTTGCTGATGCTAGAGATTTATTAGTGGCAAGTGTTTTATGTGATGATCCTGTTTTATATATAGATGATCGTTGGTTATATGACTTGGAAGAAGAATTACCAGAAATAAAAGAACTGACACTTGCACAAGAGAAACCTAAGGTTTTACAGTTCGGTAAAGATATTACGTTGGTTGCGGCAAGTTATTCTACAGAGCTATGCAAACAGGTGGCTTCTATTTTAGAAAAGGAGGGTGTTTTTTGTGAGGTTATTGATTTAAGAGTTATTAACCCGCTTGATGTGACTGATATAGTATCATCGGTAGAAAAAACCGGACGGTTATGTGTTGTTGATGGGGGTTGGAAGAATTGTGGTTTGGCTGGGGAAGTAATAGCTGCTGTTTTTGAGAAAATTGATTTGAAGAAAATTCGTTCTAAACCTCTTCGCATCACTTTACCAGATGCGCCAGCGCCGACCAGTTTGAAGTTAGAGGAAATTTATTATCCATCTGTTGATGGTATTGTGAAAAAGATAAAAGAATTTTTATAAGAGAGAATAAAATTTGTTTTTTTTAAAAAGGCATCTTACACCGTTATTGTCAGATCTGTGTGCCATACCGTTGGCTTGGTACGGCGCATACTGGTTGCGTTTTAATATCGGAATAATTCCACAAAGCGAGCTTTTGCACGCTACCTATTTAGTACCATTTTTGATAATCATTCAGTTTTTCTCGTTTTGGTTTTTTGGTCTCTATCGTGGTATTTGGAGTTTTGCGTCATTGCCAGATCTTATCCGTATTTTAAAGGCGGTTTTGGTTGGGGTTGCGTTTTCTGTAGTAATGTTGTTTTTTATTCACTTTCAAATCCCACGTTCGATTATGCCCATTTATGCGTGGTTGCTCGTAAGCTTGCTGGGCGGGACGAGGTTTCTTTATCGTTGGTTTGCGCATCATTATCACAAAGATTTTCAAGAGGGTAAACGCGTGCTGATTGTTGGCGCGGGGCAGGCAGCTGATTTGCTGTTGCGTGAATTTGAAAAAAATATTGCTGTAAATGCTTATAATGCGGTTGCAATAGCAGACGATGATTTAACAAAAATTGGTTGTGAATTGCACGGGGTTAGGGTCGTCGGCGGCTTGGATAAAATCCCTGATTTGATTTGTCAGTATAATATTGAAGTAGTTGTTATTGCTATGCCATCTGCTAAGGCTGCGGTGATTCGTAAGGTGGTTGACTGCTGTAAAGATGCTAAAGTTGAGTTTCGTATTGTGCCGCGATTGAGCGATCTTATTACTGGTGGTGCGACGATAAACACTTTGCGCGAGGTTTCTGTCGAGGATTTACTGGGGCGTGAGCCGGTAACGTTAGATTGGGAAGGGATCGCTAGAACAATAAGCGGTAAAAGAATTCTTGTTAGTGGTGGTGGTGGTTCAATTGGTTCAGAGCTGTGTCGGCAGATCTCAAATTTATCGCCAAGTTTGCTAGTTGTTATCGATAACAGTGAATTTAATTTGTACTCAATCGATAAAGAATTGCATGAAAAATTTCCACATTTGCATTTAATTACTTGCTTGGTTGATGTTGCTGATTTAGTTGCGGTGCAAGATGTAATGAAAACACATAAGCCAGATATCATTTTTCATGCTGCTGCTTATAAACATGTGCCACTTTTAGAGTATCAAGCGCGAGCAGCTATACGGAATAATATTTTAGGAACATACAACATTGCCAATACCGCATGTGGCAATAAGGTTTCGACTTTTGTATTAATCTCGACAGATAAGGCTGTTAATCCAACGAATATCATGGGTGCGACTAAGCGCGCAGCCGAGATTATTTGCCAAAACTTTAATGGTCGTTCATCTACTCATTTTATTACTGTGCGTTTTGGTAATGTTCTAAATTCCGCTGGAAGTGTTATACCTTTGTTCCAAGAGCAATTGATTGCGGGCAAGGATTTAACCGTTACCCACCCAGAGGTGACCCGTTATTTTATGACTATACCTGAGGCAACCCAGTTAATACTACAAGCAGTGGTTTTGGGTAAGAATGGTGAAATATTTGTGCTTGATATGGGCGAGCCAATCAAGATTAAAACCTTGGCCGAACAGATGATTTATCTTTCTGGGAAAAAAATAGGGGAAGATGTAAATATAGTTTACATTGGTTTGCGTCTTGGTGAGAAGTTGTATGAGGAATTGTTTTATAATTCCGAGGAATTGTTTCCCACAACCCATATAAAAATTAGGCAAGCACAATATAGAAAATTGGAGTGGGAGAAGATATCTGCGTATGTTACAAGTTTTAATGACATATGCGCTTCTCATGGAAGTGAAAGTGAATACGAGTTTAAGAAAATATTGCTGCAGATGGTGCCTGAGTATAGGCAAGCCACTGTTGATTAATAGTAGCATCTAAAGATTTTAGTAATTTAAAAATATTAACACGATAGAGGGCGACGATGAAAATCACAATTTTTGGTACAGGTTACGTAGGCTTGGTTACAGGAGTTTGTTTGGCCGAAATCGGCCATGATGTAGTTTGTGTCGATAATAATGCTGACAAAATTGCCATGCTTAAAAATGGTAAATCGCCGATTTATGAGCGTGGGCTAGATGAATTACTAGCAAAAAATATTGCTGTCAAAAGGGTTGAATTTACTACCGATGCCGTGAGTGGGATTAAGCACGGTGAATATATATTTATTGCTGTGGGCACGCCTTCATCTGATGATGGATCAGCAAATTTACAATACGTTTATGATGTTGCCAGGGCTATTGGTCAAAACTTAGATCACGAGGCCGTAATCGTTAATAAATCCACAGTGCCAGTTGGTACTGGCGATAAAGTCAAAGCGATTATAGCAAAAGAATTAGCAAAACGAGGACAACATATTGATTTTGATGTGGTTTCTAACCCTGAATTTTTAAAGCAGGGGGACGCTATCAAGGATTTTATGCAGTCAGATCGCATTATTATTGGTGCAGATAACGAAAATACACTAAAACTCATGTATCTTTTATATAAGCCATTGAATGCAAAAGTGATTTCTATGAATGTGCGTTCGGCTGAATTATCAAAATATGCAGCCAATGCTTTTTTAGCAACTAAAATTAGTTTTATCAATGAGATGGCTCAATTTGCCGAAAAGTTTGGCGCCGATGTTCATAGTATTCGTGCTGGTATAGGTAATGACCCGCGTATAGGGATGGATTTTTTGCATGCTGGTTGTGGTTACGGCGGATCATGTTTTCCCAAAGACGTTAGCGCGTTAATTTGGATGGCTCGTGAGTATGGCATTGAAACCCCATTATTCAACGCTGTTGAAAGCATTAATTTACGACAAAAGCATTTGATTTTTAATCAGCTCAAGAAATATTTTAATAATGATCTAGAAGGTAAGGTAATCGCCCTATGGGGACTGGCATTTAAGCCCAATACCGATGATATGCGTGATGCTCCAAGCAAAGTATTGCTTGAATCTTTATGGCGTGCCGGGGTCAAGGTTCAAGGATATGACCCAGTAGCCATGGCAGAAGCCAGCAGAATTTATGGCGAGCGCTCTGATTTAACGTTGTGTAAAACCGCAGTTGAGGCGCTAGAAAATACTGATGCTTTAATTATTATTACTGAATGGGATGAATTTCGTCAGCCAGATTTTAATTTGATTAAAGCTAAATTGCGTCATCCGGTTGTTTTCGATGGACGCAATTTGTTTGAACCTAAGGCTATGGAGTCTCTAGGAATCGACTACTATTGTATTGGCCGGAAACATACCCTGCGCTACTCGCACTCCTCATTTACCTAAAAGTAAACTCCGGGTGCTCGTAGCGTGTGTAGCGCCTAAATGCAGTTATCGCAGGGTATGAGCTCCATAATCAGTATTATCTGGTAACCCGAATGAGGAAGCGTGTGCATGAAACATGATGACTTAACCATAAGAATAGTGATTGCTATGTTCGCCGGCGCTGCTTTTGGTTTAGTGCTTAAATTTTTGCCGGGGTCTTTTGTAATAGGGACGCAATTTATAAATAACATTTTGGCTTTGGGTGGAAATATTTTTATTTCCTTAATGAAGGTCTTGGTGGTTCCGATCGTATTTGTTTCAATAGTTTGTGGGGTGTGTTCTTTAGAAAAAATAACCACTATTGGTAGTATGGGTTTTAAGGCATTCAAATGGTTTATCATAACCACCTCAATTGCCGTTTTATTAGCTATAGTTTTTGCATATGTTTTTCAAGTTGGAATGAACCTGCATCTTACGCCAACGCCCGGTTTTAAGCCGGAGTCGATCCCATCTTTGTGGCAGCTTATCGGTGATATCGTTCCAAATAATCCAGTCAAAGCAATGGCTGACGCCAACATGCTGCAGATAATCGTATTTTCATTGCTTTTTGGAATCGCCATAAATATTGCTGGCGATGCTGGTCGCCGAGTTGCGCTATTTTTTGTTGATTTAAATACGGTTCTCATGAAGTTCATCATGATGCTGATGCGTATTGCTCCATATGGAGTTTTTTGTTTAATCGCTGTTTTGTTTGTGAACCAAGGGTTTGATTTGATTTTGGGGATATTAAATTACTTTCTCGCGGTTTTAGTCGTTTTATGTTTGCAGACGGGCATTGTTTATAGCCTGCTACTGCGCGCATATCACCTTTCGCCGAAAATTTTTTTCAGCAAGATGTATACCGTGATGTTATTTGCGTTTGGTGTATCAAGCAGTAATGCCTCAATTCCAATTGCCTTAGATACAATCGAGCGCAAGCTTGGAGTTAGTAATGCAGTCGCGTCTTTTGTGGTTCCGCTTGGTATAAATATTAATAAAAATGGCACGGCAATTATGCAGGGTGTTGCGGCCGTTTTTATTTCTCATGCATACCATCTTGATATCGGTTTGGTGGGAAATTTTATTTTATTCATTATGATTATTTTAAGTTCTATTGGAACCGCGGGGGTGCCAGGTGTTGGCATGGTCACTTTGGTTATGATTTTGCAGCAATTGGGGCTGCCAGCTGAAGGAATTGCTTTAATTATTGGCGTTGATCGTTTGCTTGATATGACACGTACCGCTGTTAACGTTACCGGGAATGCGATTATTGCCTGTTTGGTTGGCAGAGATGAAAGACAGTTAGATTACAATGTTTTTCGAGCGTCGGGGTGATCCTATGTTAAGAATTTATACCAGTTTCCTGAGTTAACAACTTGAACAGAGCTGTTTTTGTAAGCTTCTAAAAACCTTGTTGGCTTTTTAAATTTTGCTTTAGGGTTATATTTAAATTCGTAGCCGTCAAGTTTTCCGTCGTGCTCTTCAATATAATCTACTTCTTGTCCAGAATACATTCGCCAAAAATATTGGTTATAGTGGTTTTTATGATTTTGGTTGTATTTTGTTCTTTCTATAATGCAAAAATTTTCCCATAAATTACTAATGTCATCTCTTGTATCAAAAGAGTTAAAATTATTTATTAATGCGTTTCTAATACCCAAATCATAAAAATAAATCTTTTTTGATTTTCCAAGTTCTTTTCTCAAGTTTCTGCTAAAAGAATCCAAAGAAAAGACAATAAAACACTTTTCAAGTAAGTCTATATATTTTTTAACAGTTCCTTTGTTACATCCAAGGGTCTGGCCTATTTCATTATAAGAAACTTCATTTCCTAACTGAAATGCGAGGTGTTTCAATAAACTCAGTAAAATACTGGAATTTTTTATATTTTCAAAAGCTAAAATGTCTTTATAAATGTACTTGCTAGCTATGTCATACAACTCATCTTTTGATTTTTCTTCTGATTGATTAAACACTGAAGGGTAGGTTCCAAAACGCATTATGTTTTCTAATTTCCCGTTCAAATCAAACAAGCTAAATTTATTTTTAATTTCTTCGGTGGATAGTGGGTAAAGTTTAAATTCTCTGCTGCGACCAACAAGGGGTTCACCAACTTGATTGGCCAAATCAAAGCTGCTTGAGCCAGTTGCTATTATTTGTATTTCAGGATAAGTATCAACCAAAATTTTAAGAGTGAGGCCGATTTTGTTAATATTTTGAGCCTCATCTAAAACAATTAAATCATTTTCGCCAAGGAAGTCTTTCAATAGTAGTTCATTGGTTGTTTCAAGTTTTGGCTTTACGTTTAAGGATTCGCAGTTTAAATAACTTATTTTTTTGCCTAGATGCTTTTGTTCTTCTAATATTTGTTTTGATAATGTTGTTTTGCCAACACGTCTTGCCCCGTAAATGACCACAACCTTACCATGGTAGAGTTCCTTTTCTATATTTTTTTTTATAGTTCTTTCAAACATTTGCTGTCCTTATAGTGTTATTTTGGATTTATTGTTGCCCAAATTACTGAAAAATCGGCCATAACGACGACTATTTTACCGGTTTTTAAAAAATAAGCAAATTTATATTTATGGGGTATTATAGTGAAAAATCTAGGTGATGGCGTAGCACTAGTTATAGGCTTTGCTGATTATATTAGGGGAATTATGCGCGTAACCGGTTGGCGAAAAATAATTGTAATGTTTCGTATCATTATGACCACCTTAGAGGCGGCGTCATTGATGACTTTAGGGCTGGTATTTCGCAATGGAAATCGAAGCTACATAAATAAAAAAGTGCACATTTGGAATCAAAAAATGCTGCAGATTGTTCGTGCTAAATATAAAATTTTCAATCCCTACGGCTTTGAATTCAAACCTGACAGATCTTATGTTGTTATGAGCAATCATCTTAGTTTGTATGATATCCCCTTGATTTTTGCGACTTTTCCAGGCGCTAGTGTTCGCATGATAGCTAAAAAAGAGTTGTATCGCATACCTGTTTTTGGTTGGGGGATCAGGGCGGGTGAGTGTGTTTCGATTGATCGCACGAATCATCGGCAAGCCGTCAAGGATTTGGCCTTGGCCAAACAAAAAATACTAAGTGGTATTAAAATGTGGATTGCGCCAGAAGGCACGCGTTCACGCACGGGCAACATGGGCGAGTTTAAAAAAGGTGGTTTTAAGTTGGCGTTGGGTGCCAAAGCCATTATTGTTCCGGTTGCAATTATTGGCAGTAATAAAATTTTGCCGCCTGGAACTTTTGATTTTAGTGTTGGCGAGACAGTCGAAATGCATATTTGTAAGCCAATTGATACAATGGATTATAGCTTAAAAGATTTGCCAAAGCTTATGGAGGATACAGCTTCGGAGATAAAAGAGGCCTATTATAACAAGCATTAAAAATGTTGTGAGATACCCATGCGTGTAACCGGTTTACGAAAATTAGCTATAATACTACATATTATAATGGCTACTATAGCTGGGGCGGCATTAGTGACGTTTGGTGTGGTGTTTTTTCGTAAAAGCCGCAGTTACATGGATAAAAGAGTGCACATTTGGAGTCAAAAACTGCTGCAAATTGTCCGTGCCAAATATAAAATTTTTAACCCCTATGCCATTGAATTTAAATCTGATAGACCTTATGTTATTATCAGTAATCATCTTAGCCATTATGATATTCCATTGATTTTTGCAACTTTTCCTGGTGCTAGTGTTCGAATGATTGCTAAAAAAGAGCTGTATCGCATACCTGTTTTTGGTTGGGGTATAAAAGCTGGGGAGTGTATTTCGATTGATCGCAAGAATCCCCGGCAAGCATATAGAGATTTGGTTATGGCTAAAGAAAAAATGTTAAGCGGTATTAAAATATGGATTGCGCCAGAGGGTGGAAGATCTCGTACCGGTAAAATGGGTGAATTTAAAAAAGGCGGTTTTAAATTAGCATTAGATACTAAAGCTATTATTGTTCCGGTTGCAATTGTTGGTAGTAATAAAATTTTGCCCCCGGGAACTTTCGATATTGGTGTTGACGAAAATGTTGAGATGCATATTTGTAAACCAATTGATACGATGGATTATGGCTTAAAAGATCTGCCGAAGCTTATGGCAGATACCGCTTCGGAGATAAAAGAATTTTGTGAGGGCATATGATTAATCATGCGATGTTTAACGAAGTTTGGGGTAGGTTTGATTCGCAACACATTCCATTTTTAACTCGGTTAAAACAGAAAATGGAAACGAGCCAGCCTTATAAAGGCTTGAAAATCTTCCACAATATTCCTTTGACCTTTGAAACTGTGATTAAGGTAGATTCTTTATTATTAGGTGGAGCAGATGTAGTAGTTTCAGGGGTGTCTGTAATTAGTCCAAATAAAGCCGCAATGGGGTTTTTGGAGAGAGCTAATGTTAAGGTTGATCTAGATAAAAAAATCGATGGGGGATTTAATGCTTATTTAGATTGTGGTGCTGAACTGTTAAACTTTCCTGCCCCATCATTAGGCACAGTCGAGCTTACCCAAACTGGCAGTGTGATTTACCGCGATCATCCAATCCCGCATTCCTATCCAGTAATATCAATAGATGACAGCCCGCTCAAACACTTGGAGACTATCGGAACGGGGCACAGCTGCGTAGAGGCAGTGAGCAAGTTGACTAAGCAGCCTATCGATAACAAAAAATTCATGGTTTTTGGGTATGGTAAAGTAGGCAGAGGCATAGTTAAGGCCTTGAAAAACTACACCAATGAAGTTGTTGTAGTAGAAAGTGATCAAAAATTAATAAATACGTTAGCTAAAATGAATTTAAATGTTATTAATGCTTCTTCTGTTGGTGATATTAAAAGAGAATTAGCGGATACCCACTGCGTTATTACCGCTACTGGTAAAAAAGGTTGTGTTTCTGAGATCTTAGACAGAGAAGATCTGGCTGGGATCCATTTGGCCAATGCGGGTGTGGAGGATGAGTTTGGGGCAAAATTTACTACCGATGATGTTTTATATGCTAAACAACCAGTGAATTTTTCTTTGGATGTGCCAACTGTACTGCATTATCTAGATCCAGTTCTGTACGCTCATAATATCGCCTTAGATTTGCTTATTGCCAACGAGTTTCCCAGTGGCTATCATCAATTTCCGGATTATTTGGCAAAAGAAATTATGCAGGAGTGGGAG
This sequence comes from uncultured Coxiellaceae bacterium, assembly GCA_964565935.1. Classification (GTDB taxonomy): domain Bacteria; phylum Pseudomonadota; class Gammaproteobacteria; order UBA9339; family UBA9339; genus JBAXAM01. Next base: position 5,337 of record CAZMGW010000001.1, on the reverse strand, counting down.
CAATTACATGATGCCGATCTAGAGGAAATGCTGGCAATTTGACCAGCAGTTGCACATTCTGGATGGATTACACTTTTTAAAATAAAAACGAGTAGAAACATGAACGAAAAAACAAATAACCAAACCGAAACCTTGGGTTTTCAGACTGAAGTAAAGCAATTGTTGCATCTGGTCACGCATGCTCTTTACAGTAACAAAGAGATTTTCTTACGCGAGCTGATTTCTAATGCATCTGATGCGGCGGATAAATTGAAGTTTGAGGCGTTAGCTAGCCCTGGGCTTTATGAAAATGATGCCGATTTGAAGGTTTGGGTGGATTTTGATGCCAAAGAGCGGACCATTACGATACGTGATAACGGTATTGGCATGAGCCGTGATGAAGTGGTCGTCAATTTAGGTACGATTGCTAAATCGGGCACTAAAGATTTTTTGGCTGCTTTAACCAATGATCAGGCAAAAGATGCAAATTTAATTGGTCAATTTGGTGTAGGGTTTTATTCGGGTTTTGTGGTTGCTGATAAAGTTACCGTAAAAACCAGGAGGGCTGGGGCACCGAAAGAATATGGGGTGTTGTGGGAGTCGAATGGGGAAGGGGAGTTTACCATTGCGGCTCTTGAAAAAGCCGATCGTGGAACGGAAGTAATTCTTCATTTAAAACAGGACGAAAGCGAGTTTTTGGAATATTTGCGTTTGCGCCAGATTATTATCAAATATTCTGACCATATTATGCTGCCGATCATCATGAAAAAGCCATTATCCGAAGAAGAAAAAGTGGCACAAGAGGAGGTTGTAAACAAAGCTACAGCGCTTTGGGCTTTACCGAAAAAGGACATTAAAGACGAGGACTATAAAACCTTATACCGCCACATTAGCCATGATTTTGAGGATCCGTTGGTATGGAGTCACAACCAAGTTGAGGGGAAGTTGGAGTATACAACGTTGCTTTATGTGCCAGGTCATGTCCCTTTTGATTTTAATATGCGCGAAAAAAAGCACGGGTTAAAGCTGTATGTGAGACGAGTTTTTATTTTGGATGATGCAGACCAGTTGTTGCCAAATTATTTGCGATTTATTCAAGGAGTTGTGGATTCTAAAGACTTGCCGCTTAACGTCTCGCGCGAGATTTTGCAAAATAACCGTGTGATTGAACAGATCCGTTCCGGAGTAATTAAGCGCGTTTTAGATATGCTTGAAAAAATGGCGACCGAAGAGCCAGAGAAATACACCAAGTTTTGGTTGGCTTTTGGTAAGGTACTAAAAGAGGGTGTTGCTGAAGACATTGCTAATCAAGAGCGCATAGCCAAGCTGTTTAGATTTGCTTCGAGTAAAACCGACAGCGCCGAGCAAACCGTCTCGTTAGACGAGTACATGCAGCGTATGTTGCCTGATCAGGAGAATATTTATTACATTACTGCCGAAGGGTTCAATGCGGCAAAAAATAGCCCTCATTTAGAGGTGTTCCGCCAAAAGGGAATTGAGGTGTTGTTGCTCGATGAGCGTGTGGATGAGTGGTGGTTAGCTCATTATCATGCCCATTGCGGTAAAAAATTCCAATCAATTGCCAAAAGCGATCTTGATCTAGGCAAGTTCGCTGATGCCGCTAAAAAAGAAGAAAAAGAAAAAATCAAAACCGAGAGCGAAAGCTTGTTGAAAAGGATGCAAGAGGTTTTGGCTGATCGGGTGAAAGAAGTTCGCATCAGCGAGCGTCTGACAGATTCTCCGGTTTGTATCGTAACTGCCGAAAACGATATGAGCTACAATTTACAACGCATTATCGCTGATATGGGGCAAAACGCGCCTCAAATCAAACCAATTTTGGAAATCAATCCTGAGCATGTGTTGATTCAGCAATTAAAAAATGAAGCTGATGAAAAAAGGTTTGCTGAGTGGGCCAATCTGTTTTATGAACAGGCGGTTTTGGTTGCCGGCGGAAAACTGGACGACACCGCTGCCTTTATTAAGCGATTGAATTCATTGTTGATTTAGTGGTTTTTCGGGTGGCATCGGAGAGAATTGAGAAAATGTTTTATTCCGAACAGACTGAGTTGATTTTGAGTAAGTGACCAATTAAAAAATAATTTTTGAGAAAATAGCTATGAAAAAAACTATAAATGTACTTTTGTTCGTTGTTGGCAGCTACTTGTTGTTTTGTTGCCATCCTATGGCATATGCGATAATCAAACCAGCTGCTCTGCAAGAAGGCGATACTGTTGGTATAATTGCTCCAGCTTGTCCTTTTAGACTAAAACCTGAAGAGGAGAGAATGGAAATAGATGCAATGGTTAAAAGATTAGAGGATCTGGGTTTAAGGGTAAAGTTAGGTAAACACATATTCAATAATGAGAAGTCATATTACGCCGCTAAGCCTGAAGAGGCGGCTCAGGATTTAAACGAGATGTTCGCCGATCAAGAGGTTAAGGCAATTATTGCCCTGAGGGGTGGTTATGGATCAGATCGTATTTTGAAGCTTATTGACTATGAAGCTATTAGGCAAAATCCGAAAATTTTTATGGGATATAGCGATATAACTACATTGTTGGTGGCAATAACAGTTAAAACAGGTCTTGTTACTTTCCACGGTCCGATGGCTTCTGCTAAATGGAGTCCGTTTACAACCTCTTATGTAAAGCGAGTTTTATTCGATGGTGAAACTGTTGTTTTCGGTAGTGAGGGTAAAAGCGAGTATTTTAAGACCATAGCTGGGGGTGAAAATTGTAGTAAGGCCGAAGGTAAACTTTTAGGTGGGAATTTTCCTACATTTTCTGCCTTGATAGGTAGAGAACAATTTCCAAAATTCATCGAAGGTGATGGTGTTATTTTATTTCTTGAAGATATTGGAGATGCTACTCATCGGGTAAGTAAAGCGCTAAATCAGGTGGTAAATATCGGTATGCCTATTAAAGGAATTGTATTTGGCCAGTCTGGTAAATGTGAGGAATCAGGAGGAGGGGATGGGACGCTTCTAACTTTAGATCAGGTGTACAAGGATACGATTTTACCTCTAGAAATACCCGTGATGTCTGGGGTTAATATTGGGCATATCCCTGATATGTATGTAATGCCAATAGGAATCGAGGTTGAGATGGATGCTGTATCAGGTACGATAAAAATGTTAGAACCTGCTGTATGTGGGCACGGCGAGGTGTAAAGGTTGAGGCATTTAGCGGCAATTTGAAGTTTCCCTTTTTATGGTAGGGTTACCTGGATAAGTTGTTATTTCAACGCTTATTTATTTGGTTTAACCTTCCGTTTTTTTAAACAATGGGCTCCGGAAGTTTCTAAATCTCGTCCAATAGTTCTTGTATTCGCTTGATTTGATCACGCACCGCGGCCGCCTCTTCAAACTCTAGGTTGCGTGCATGATTATACATTTTTTTCTCAAGCTCTTTAATTTTCTTTGCCAGTTTGTCTGGGGATGCAGATAAATATTCAGCCATTTCTTCGGTGGCTTTAGAATCGGTTTGTTTGGCATATGCATCTTCCATAACATCGCGCACCGCTTTAATAATGCTGGTAGGAGTGATGTTGTGCGTTTTGTTGTACTCCTGTTGGATCTTGCGACGGCGGCTCATTTCGTCCAATGCACGCCGCATCGATTTGGTGATTTTATCGGCATACATGATAACTTTGCCATGAACGTTGCGCGCAGCTCTGCCGCTGGTCTGAATTAAAGCTTGAGTTGAACGTAAAAACCCCTCTTTATCCGCATCTAAGATCGCAACCAAAGACACCTCTGGCAAATCTAGCCCCTCACGCAGCAAGTTAATCCCCACCAAAACGTCGAAAACACCAAGCCTCAGGTCACGTAGGATCTCTACGCGTTCGATCGTATCAACCTCTGAGTGCAAGTAACGCACTTTTATTCCATGCTCTGCTAAGTACTCAGTCAAATCTTCTGCCATGCGCTTGGTCAGTGTTGTAACTAAAACCCTTTCTTTAGCGTTAACGCGTTTATTGATCTCAGAGAACAAATCGTCAACTTGGGTTGTAGCCGGTTTTATTTCAACTTCGGGATCAACCAAACCGGTTGGACGCACCAGTAATTCCACAACCTGTTTAGAATGCTTCATCTCGTAATCCGCCGGCGTTGCCGAAACGTAAATTGTCTGCGGAGCCAGATTTTCAAATTCAGCAAATTGCAAGGGGCGATTGTCCAGGGCAGATGGCAATCTGAATCCGTGTTCAATTAATGTGGTTTTGCGTGAACGGTCGCCTGCATACATGCCGTTTAATTGCGGCAGCATGACGTGCGACTCATCAATAATTAATAGGGCATTTTTGGGCAAATAGTCCATCAGGGTGGGTGGGGGTTCGCCAGCATTTCTGCTCGATAAATAACGAGAGTAGTTTTCGATACCAGTGGTGTACCCAAGCTCAAGCAGCATTTCAAGGTCGTATTCAGTCCGTTGTTTTAGGCGCTGGGCCTCAAGCAACTTATTTTCTTTGTATAACACCTCTAAGCGTTCGCGCAGCTCAGCTTTAATTCTATCGAGCGCAGCTAAAATGGTTTGTCTTTGGGTGGCGTAATGTGTTTTGGGATAAATAGTTAGATGCGTAACTTTGCGCAAAACTTTACCTGTTAACGGATCAAAATAAGCTATGGTTTCAATTTCATCATCAAATATTTCCAGGCGAATTGCTTCATCTGATGATTCGGCAGGGAAGATATCAATAACTTCACCACGTACACGATAAGTACCGCGATGTAGTTCAACATCGTTGCGTGTATATTGCAATTCCGCGAGCCGACGTAAAAACTGCCTCTGATCGATTTTGTCTTTGCATGCCAAATGTAAAACCATACTGTGATACGACTCTGGATCTCCCAAACCATAAATTGCTGAAACCGAAGCGACGATAATGGTATCGGGACGCTCAAGCAAAGATTTGGTGGCGGACAGGCGCATTTGCTCGATATGCTCATTTATCGCCGAATCTTTTTCGATGTAGGTGTCTGTTGAGGGAATGTAGGCTTCTGGTTGGTAGTAGTCGTAATATGAAACAAAATATTCAACGGCATTTTCCTGGAAGAAAGAGCGCATTTCGCCATAAAGTTGAGCCGCCAAGGTTTTATTGTGCGTTATAATTAAAGCTGGGCGGTTTACTTGGGCGATTACGTTGGCCAGGGTAAAGGTTTTGCCACAACCAGTCACACCCAAGAGCATTTGTTGGCTCAAACCCTGGTTTAGGCCATGCACTAATTTTTCGATGCCTTCAGGCTGGTCCCCGGCTGGTTGGTAATTCGAATGTAGAATAAATTTTTTTTGCAAATATACTTCTCGTAAAATGGATTTATACTTTACTCGCAACATCCTGTTGCTCGCCCTTCGGGCCCGC